>CAYLYM010000052.1:0-25558 GCA_964387645.1 uncultured Calditrichaceae bacterium
GTGTGGAGTTTTGGAAAAGCTCTTTGACCACATCATTAACATGCTGGAAGAAAAAACAAAATAACACGGACAAAGTAGCAAATAAAGAAGACAGCTCCCCGCAACAGGACAACGATGCGGATTTTTTCAAACGAGGTAAGCAAAAATACTATAGTTACAAAGCTCACATCGGAGTGGATGAGAGTTCGGGTATCATCCGCAAGGGTAGTTTTACTTCCGCCAGTGTTCATGATTCTCAAGAATTTGACAAACTGATTTGTGGAAATGAAGTGCACTTATTTCTTTGTATGATATACAATGTAAGGCGAGGGTTGGCTATAATATCCGCATAAACAAGGGTGAAATATGTCCTCTTCTATAAAAAACCCAATTAAGGGCGAAATTGAGGGATTCAAATAGGCATTCGGAGTCCCTATATCTATAAAGAGAAAGGGTAATTGATGAAAATTTAGGAATTTTGAGTTATGGATTGAGTTCATTGAGTTAATTTAATTGAAAAATTTTTAGTTAAATTTTATTTCATCAATACACGTATTTTTTTCAAAGGTTTAAATTATTGTTTCTTCTTGTGATTTAGTTATAAAAACGATTTAAATGTTTCCCGGTTAATTGTTCTTCAACTTATGATATTTATCTTCAACACCAATCGACTTAGATGTATTTTATCCATTAGCTTCAAAAATTAATTAATTGCAACCTGAAAAGGTAATAAAATCCTTCTACAAAGAAAAATTAGTAGAGGGATGTGGTCTTAGCGATAGATCATCATTTAGAAAAATTTTTGTATCTGTGCTTTTAAAATGGATTCAATTTTGGCCCGAGTTTCTTTTAAGTGTGCTCTGGTATATGTGTCCAGGTTTTTGGAAGATAAAGCATGATTAATTTGATCTTTAATTGCCTCCAGATCTGCTCTTGCTAAAGTGATGGCGTCATTGGGTAAAGATCTAGGTGAATAAGCTACAATTCTTCCTAAAATATAAAGATGATTTCGCTGCAATTCTCGTCGGAAGCTGTTGATATTTTTTCCCTCTTTCAGTTCCTGCCAGATGGCCTCGCGTACCGTCTGGAACAATTCAGGCATAGTAAAGGCTTCGGATTTCTTCTCGAAGCGAAGTTCATTATCCTGGATGCGTTGTAGTACAAGAGGGTCAAATAAGCGGAAGAGAGCAGAAGATTGAATTAATTGAACGATTCCGTGAATGGGATAGTCAATACGGAACATACGGAAAACAGTGCCTTCGAAATCCCAAAAGCGCTCTGGTGCTAATTTGTTTAATAGGTCTGGTGAGAATTGGAAGGCATCTGGAGAAAAGAATTTTTTACACACCAGGTGTAACGCCTCACGTTGTTTTTCAGCAGGCACCACTTTGAAAGGCGGTCTACCGTGTGGGTCACCGATATGATCCCGATGGTAATATATTCCACCTACAAATTTTGGAATAATATTTGAAGCGATGGCGTATTCGGTGAGTGCTTGTGCAAATACTTTACGGAACTTCTGGTACTTCTCACCTTTTTTCTCAAATTTTTCTGGGATGCTTTTCCACAATTCCTGTGCCAGGTTGGTACGCAGGTCCATGTAAGCAATGGGATCATCCCCCAGATCGTATAAATTAATAGTTGGGTCTATACCGCGAGAAGAAAAACCAAATGCGTCTTCATCTGTACCGTATTGAAGTCTTGGATCTGCTACTCGTTGGGCAATTTCTTCCAACATCTCTTTTTCACTTTGTTTGGAATCAGGGTCTAACGGTTTGTAAGCATACTCGATAGCCCAGTAATCATAAGCGCCAAGTGTGGTTTGGAAATAATTACCTTGGGGTTTATCCTTAGGCAACAGATTTACAGGGTTGTAGTCCATAACTGATCCGGAAATTCCTTTTTCCCTGGTAAAATTAGGATCGGCCAGTTTATCGATGGGAATGGTTGAACTGGCTTTAAAATTGTGGCGCAGACCCAGAGTGTGTCCCACCTCATGTACCACCAGGTCCACGATGCCATCGTGAATGAATTTTTTTAAATCTTCTTCATCTTCTGAAACTAAACCGCGCGCTAATAGCAAATTCCAACCGAAGGCCATCTGATGCATCATTCCTGCAGCATAATAACAATGTTGGGGAGAAACATCCAGAGACATATGACCCAATTGTTCAGATCCAGGCCACAAGGGATTGCTGAATAAATCAGCAAACGATAGAGGTGTTATAAATTCGCCGAATTCCCGATAAAAAAAGCGGACATAATCGGCACTAATTCTTATATCGGCATCATATATTTGTCCGGTAAAGGGATTGGCACGGAACGGTCCAACTGCATATCCTGCGCCAGGCTGGATAATCCATCGGATGGTGCTATAGCGAACATCGGCTGGGTCCCAGTCGGCATCATCTGGCATCTGGCGCACCTCAATGGCATCCTCAAATCCGATTCGTTCGAAAGCTTTGTTCCATAGAAGTACACCTTCGCGCACAGCATCCCGGTATTCAACAGGAATGGTATTTTCTAACCAGAAGACAATGGGTTTTTTAGGTTTAGAAATTTTAAACTTCGGCTCTGCTTTTTCTATTTGCCACCGAGTAATATAGCGCTTATAGGGTGTGTCATCCAGTGCTGATGTGTAGTCTTGAAACATTGTGATAAAATGGCCAATACGATCGTCTGCCACTCTGGGTTTGTAGTCAGTTTCTGGAAGCGAAGACAAACTGTAGTGGTACCGGTGCATCATACTGCGGGAGTCTGTAAGGGTGAACACCGGGGTGGGTTTACTGGACTTAAAATGCAGTGTTACTTCAATTTCCGTATTCATTGGAAATGATTTGATTTCGGAAAAATAGCTGTTACTTTTATCAAAACTATAGGGTATTTTAGCTTCACTGGTCATGTGTCCTACCATAGTAAAATCTTTTATGAAAATATCGGTAGGATCTATCAATATACTACCGCGTTCTGGATGTGGTTGGCTGGCAACTTTTGTGCTGCCCCATAAAGAATGAGAAATGTCTTTTTCGATGGCGCGATGGATGGCCGCATCTGAACTGGCTCTGAAAAGCACATTCCTTTGAATAAATTGTATGTTTTTTCCGACCCTTTTGATAAAGAAAGGAAATTCACCTATTAAAGCGCCACTGTCGAAAAGAGAAGCATCGCCAGATTCCCGTGTTATGTTACACAGGTAGGTTTCGCCAAATTGATCCTGCCGAATTTCCATGTAAACCTTACCATCTTCAACATTCTGATAAAGTGTGAAAAGACCTTCGATTTTGGTGAATCCTTCAATTAAATCTTCAAATTTGGGCTCTTTTGGTGTTTTCTTCTTTTTTGAGTCTGTTTTTATGGTTTCTTTTTTGGCTGTGCTTTCTTGCTTTTCCTGAGCAGAGATGTTGAATATGAAAACAGTTATACTAAATATCAATATAAAAATAGGTGGTAATTTCTGCATGCTGGTTTCCTCCATATAGTGTTGTAATAGTTTTAGTTATTAATGAAAACAATATATTGATATCCATTTAAGTACACAAGATAAGAAGGTTAGTTTTCTTCTATTTTTATATTTTTGCAATTTTTTAACAGAAGTCGAATTATAATTTTGATTCAAGTAATTTTCTTTATTATTATTAAAGATTAAAAATTGAATTGGCTGGATTTAGTTGCATATTACGAGTTTTCTTTGATAATAAACAAAAAGGAGGGCTTGCAATATGAATGCTGTTGTTCCTACTGTTTTGTGTATAGCAGGATATTTTCTTGGGTACCGCTTTTACAGTAAATTTCTGGCAAATAAGATTTTCATACTTCGCTCAGATTTTAAGACACCGGCGCATAAATTGAATGATGGGATTGATTATGTACCTACCAATAAATACATACTTTTTGGGCACCATTATGCTTCTATCGCTGGTTTAGCACCTATGTTGGGTCCAGCAGTAGCTGTCATTTGGGGATGGTTGCCAGCAATGTTGTGGGTAATACTGGGAGCATTATTCATAGGCTGTGTACACGACTTTGGTTCCATGGTTGTTAGTTTAAGAGCCAAAGGTATGAGCATAGGTAAAGTTGCTGAAGGTATAATTGGTAAACGCGCTAAGACCCTTTTTCATCTGGTGATTTTTTTTCTGATGGCTCTGGCAATGGGTGTATTTGTTTATGTCATAGCCTTTTTATTTAGTCCAGCACCCACACCAGATCAGGCAAATGTGCATTTTCCGCAAGCCGTTATTCCCTCATTTGGATTAATGGTGATTGCTGCTATCATTGGATGGCTGGGATATAAAAAAGGAAAATCCTGGAAGATCATGACTCCCATTGGGTTTTCTTTGCTCATTGTCTTAATGCTTATCTCGAAAAGCGAGACTTTTTTAACAGTTACCGGGTTAAATAATCCAAACATCGCCCCAACTGTTCAGGGATGGAGTACCATTCTTCTTGTTTATGCTTTTCTGGCATCGGTTTTACCGGTATGGAGTTTATTACAACCGAGAGATTTTTTAAACAGTCTTTTGCTTTATTTTGGATTGGGTGGTTTGTATGTGGGTTTGTTTGTCATTCGGCCAGAATTTGTTGCACCGGCGGTACGATTACACCCAGAAGGAGCTCCAGGTTTATTTCCTTTTTTATTTATTGTTATCGGTTGTGGGGCAGTCAGTGGGTTTCATAGCTTAGTAGCTAGTGGCACCACGGCCAAACAATTGGATAAGGAAACGGATGCCCGGTTTGTTGGTTATGGAGGTATGATTGGTGAATCTCTTTTAGCACTAATGGCCATCTTAGCCACTACTGCCGGATTAATGTCCAGTCACGCCTGGCATCAACAATATGCTAATTGGACCAGCGTGCAAAGTTTAGGTGCAAAAGTTGGTATTTTCATTCAAGGGTGCAGTACCTTTCTTAAAGGACTGGGCATTGACCGATATACCGGAATGTCTTTTGTGAGTCTTATTGCTGTGAGCTATGCTCTGACTTCTCTGGATAGCGCTACGCGCCTGTTGAGATATAATATTGAGGAAATGGCTGATACTTTTGGTCTGAAAATTTTCTCTAATCGTTATTTATCCAGTATGGCAGCAGTTGCTGCTATTGGCTTTTTTGCATTTTACAAAATTGATGGTAAACCAGCTGGTCTGGTATTATGGCAATTGTTTGGAACAACCAATCAGTTGTTAGCTGGTTTGGCGCTCCTTGCCGTAACATTATATCTTCTGCAACGCGGGAAGGCCTGGTATTTTACTGGCATTCCGATGATATTCATGTTAATCACTACTTTGCGAGCCATGACGATAAATATCATTCGATTCTTTGTGCAAAGCGAGTGGCCTTTATTCTTTGTTGGAACTTTTTTGATTATTCTTGCAGTCTGGTTGATTTTCGAAGCGATTATTGCGGGTGTTAAATTTAAGCAAAGTAATAAAATAGAAACTTCCCTGGATGTTTTTCCGGAAGTTAAATTGTAAAATTTTTAAATCCTGAGTTTGAAAAAAAAAGATTATTGTGATTATATATTTATTATTTTTAAACTTACATACAATAATAAGTTGTATGGTCAAATAACTAAGAGTGTATCGATAATTATTTGAATATTAAAACACTTTTTAGCGTGGAGAATATGTTATGTCTACTGTTGGGATCATGGCTCACCCTTATAAAAAGCTTTTTAAAGAAAGCTTTCGGGATATTATCAGAATGCTGAAAGATTACGGTATTAATATTATTTGTGCCGAGAATATTCAACAGAATTTTTCCTTCAAAACGGATGACTGTTCTTTTATGCCTGATGAAGAAATCCCTCCGCGCTGCGATATGATACTGTCGTTTGGTGGTGATGGAACTCTATTAAGAACTATTCAAATTGTTGGAAAACATGAAACCCCGGTTTTAGGTGTAAATGTTGGTGGGCTTGGTTTCTTAACTGAGATTCCATTGGAAAATTTTCAAACCATTTGCGAGTTAATTACTCAAAAAAGCTTTCGGATTGAAGAGCGAATGGTGTTGGAAGGCAGGATAGAGGGACACCAGAAACCCATGTTTGCTCTTAATGAAATAACGATTGAAAAAGGCCGTTCCACCCGGGTAATTGAAGTTAAAGTAGATATTAATGGTAAATATTTTAATGATTACGTGGCGGATGGTTTGATTATATCTACTCCCACAGGTTCTACAGGTTATTCTTTGTCTTCGGGTGGACCTATTGTCGTGCCCACAGCCGACTGTATTATTCTCAATCCAATTTGTCCCCATTCATTGACGAACCGCCCGGTTATTATCCCAGAAGAATCTGTAATACGCACTCAAATTTTTACCGATTATACGGAAGTGATTATCACCGCTGATAACCAGGATATCCGGGAAGTGCCCAGCAGAACGACTCTTCACATTCAACGAGCCTCCTTTAATGCAAAATTGGTTAAGCATCCTGATAGTGATTATTTTACTTTATTGCGAAATAAACTAAATTGGGGCGAAGATTTTCGCGACAAACTACGCTGGTCTTTAAAACGGTAAAGGAATTATGCTTTATGGCCTACCTGGTCTTATTCTTTTTTCTCATCTATTTTTATTTTATCGTTTGGATTTGGTCTGGTTTAAAAAAAGCCAGATCATGCTCGACAACGATGTATAATCCCGGAAATGTTAAAGCCAGTACCACATTTTCTATTATCATTGCTGCTCATAATGAAGAAAAAAACATTGGTAAAACATTAGCAGCTTTAATTGAACAAAAATATCCTAAAGAAAAATACGAAATCATCATTGTTGCTGATCGTTGTAATGATGAAACCGTAAGAATTGTCCAAAAATTCACCCAATCTTTTCCTGACTTAACCCTGATAGAAATAAAACAGGTTCCAGAGGGAATCCCCCCAAAAAAGTTTGCTTTACAGATGGGGATTAAAAAAGCTAAATATGCTCATCTTGTTCTTATGGATGCTGATTGTCTTCCCGGTGCAGATTATTTATCCATTTTAAACCATTATTTTCAAAATGGATATGAGGTGGTTGTAAACATTCCTAAAGTCAAGGTGGGTGGAAAATTTGTCCAGCAATACATCTTGCCAGAGAGAATTGTTACCTGGAGTATTGCATCAGCGAGTATAGGTCACCAGAAACCTTTCCTGGCATTCGGGGGGAGCTGGGCTTATAAAAAAGAATTGTTAAAGAAAACAGGTGGATTAGAAGAACTTTCCCGGTCCCTCAGCGGAGATGATGATCTTCTCATATATCGAATGGGAAAATTACACTCCCCAATGGCTATATGTTTAATTCCAGAAGGATGGGTAAAAACAGGTGTACCAGGTTCAGTTAAAGAATTTTTTATCCAGAGACGACGTCATCATTCTGCTGGAAGATTTTATGCTTTTGAGATTCAAGTAGGATATGCGTTTTACCACTTAAGCAATTTAGCATTGTGGATAATCCCCTTTTTATACACCCCAGCTTTGCTTGCCTTGATTTCGAAATTTCTAATGGATGCTTTTGTCCTCAATTTGTCCAGCCGGATTTTTAGAGAAAATCTGTACTTAAAACATTATTTCTTATTTGAAATTGGTTATTTGCTTCAACATGTGTTTATAGCACCTTTTGGATTTATTGGTAAAATCAGATGGAGATAATATAAAGGTAAAATCTTTTTTTGCTATTTTATTGTTATTAGTAAGAATTTGTACTTCACGATGTAAAAGTTTTCAAAAAAGTATAATCATAGTTCAGATAGTAGTATTAATTTGTTTTATATTATCTAATTTATGCCAGAAAGGGGAAAACAAATGGGTGAATATAAGAATAATATATGATCCGGTTGATTAATAAAAGAAGCCTTTATCCATAGTGATATGCTCATAATCCAGTGGATGAAAACTATCTACCAGGTACTTTTTAATGATCGAATTTTTATTCAAATTACACAGGGCATGGATTTAAAATTTTTTAATCCTGATCTCATTAGAGGAAGAGTATAATAGGATAAATCTATTATTTTCGTTCGTTAACAGAGTATTTAGCTTCTATATTTTTATTATTGAGCAAAAACGTATTTTCCAAACTATAACTGATTTTGGGTTGAATGTGAAAAAAATAATAGGAATATTTTTGAATTTGTTACTCCATAATTATAGGAAATGATCAATTATATTGTTAGAAATGAACTTTATAGATATTAGAAATAGAGTAGAAATAAACATTTTTTGAAATTTTTTAAATAGAGAAATTCTATCTTTTGATTTTTATAAATATTTCCTTAATTTATCACTATATTCATAATCACATAAAATTTTGATACTATGGTTAAATATTAAACATTCTTAATAGTTAAACAATAAATTAGATAATTTTGTTATTAATCATAAATATAGGAGTTTGATATGAAAACATTTTTGTCTGGCCTGTTAGTAAGTACTATGATTTTTTTCTTACAGGCCATGGCACAGAATGAACCCATTTATGTAAACCTGATTTTATTTAATCAGAATACACAAATTTTTTATCTTGGTGATATAGATTTTACTGGACAGGGGACTGCACCAGAATTTTTTATTTTAGAGTTAGAGAATTATCAGGATCGACCGGTCGTCATTCAATTACACTTTGAACTGCGTTATAATAGTATTGGCATCATTGAGGCTTTTTCAGATCCTTTTACTCTTCCTCCTTCAAGTAGGATCGGTCGCATTACATTCACCAATAATCAATTAAATTCAGGTTTAGCCGTTATTCCAGGAACTGAAGAACACATAGAATTACACAATTATCGGGAAAATTTCGGCCGGGTATCTAATTTGCTTAATCAGATTACTGCCACTGGAAAATTACCGGCCGGCCAATATGAATTTTTTATCGAAGCTATTTTGATTGAAAATGGTGCTCCGATAATGACCATTCCGGATAAGGTATTAGACAACAATATTCTGCTAATAACCAACCCAACTACACTTGAACCTCTTTACCCTGGCAATAGGGTAGCTGAGGGTGCTTTGATTGAAATTCCAGCACTTCATCCGTATTTTCTTTGGCAGTCAGACGCCCTTGAATTTAATTTATTTGTTTACGAAAAATATCCCAATGATGTAACCATTCAGGATGTTTTGAGCCATGATCCAATTCTACATATTGAGGGTTACCCGAACATTATTTTCCAGTTTCCTACTGATCCCAGCCCTCTGGTTTTTGAAGATGTCATTGGAGATGGCCCGGGAAGAAGTGTAGGGCCAGTACGGATGATGGAAAGGGGTAAAGTGTATTACTGGTATGTTCAGGCAATTATTCCCTCTGCTTCAGGAATAGTTCAATTGAATAGTGATGTTTACCAGTTCAAAATTGCTGCAGAAGAAGGAACCGGAGCGATTACTAAACTTATTTTGAATTATTTACAGCAAATTCTGGGTGATGATTATGACCAGTATATGCAAAGTTTACAGGATGCCAGTCCCACCGGGAACATTTTGCTCAATGGTTCTCCTGTTGATGTTGATATTCTGGTTAATTTGATTGATCTTTTGAGACAAAATAGAGCAGAGATTCAAAATGTCTCGATTGAATATTAAAATTGTTGAAGAGGACACTATGCGTATAAATAGTCATGTAAGAATAATTCTATTTTTAATTTTTTTTCTACTCAATTGGGCAATAGCGGCAGATCCGATTGCGGTTATTGTTAAAAGTAGGGGGAATGTTGATTTGTTCCGTAGCAATTCTTCTAAATCTCTTTCTGTGAAAAAAGGTCAGGTGCTTTATGATGGTGATAAGATTCGTACCGGACCTGGGGCATTCTGTGCAGTTAAATTTATTGATGATAAAAGCTTATTAAGAATTAAAGAAAATTCATCCTGTATCATTGAGGGCAAAAGGGAGAAGGACTATATTAATAAAAACATCCTTGTCGAAATAGGATCATTTTTTACCAGTCTTTTTAAACCACGAGGAAAATTTACAGTGACCACACCGACCTCAGTGGCCTCGGTTAAAGGTACTCAGTTCTGGATCATCCAGCTTGAAGATGGCCGAACTGTTTACATTGGTATAGAAGGGCTGGTGGATTTAATCAACGATGCCGGCAGGGTACTTTTACGTTCGGGACAAACGGCTATTTTTACTTCACAGAATCAGTTACCTGATATTCGTCTGACTCAGGAAGACGAAATTCCTTTCTTGAATGATAGTTATGAAAATTTTAAAACTCTAGAAATTGAATTCAGGGATGCTAACGGTCAGATAAAGAAACTCCGTCTTGATTATATAGAACGTTAATTATGAGAATTCAGGTTTTTTAAAGGGGGAAATTAAGAGGAAATAAATGAAGATTATAATTGTATCGATTATTATTATTTTTTTCTTAGGCATTCAATCTCATCTTTTTGGGATGGACAGAGTAGAAGTAGATTTTACGCCTGTACGAATGTTGGAGAATTCTGCAGCCTTGCCTGTGGAGTTGACCATCACAAATTTTTCAGGTGTTCCCATTAAGGAAGTCTGGATTCATTACCGTTTTGTTGGAGAAATCCGTTTTAAATCCCAGCCCTTAAAGAATGAAAGTTTTCGATATTTTGCTGATGTCCGTTTGGGTGAACCAGATGGGAATATTTTAGAATATTTTTTCAGCATCCATTATCTTGATGCACGAATTGAAACTTTTCCGGCAGATGCATCCGAAGGCCGTGTATTCAGGACTGTAATGCAAACGTCCAGGAATCTAGGCGATGAAATTGTAATCATCAGTCCAGAACCGGAAGAACAGGTTTTTTCTTCAGATGTTGTTATCGCAGCGTCCTTTGCCCGGTTTGCATCGCAAGTAGACATAAAAAAAACCAGAATATATCTGGATACATGGGAGTTATCCCGATATATACAAAAATATGGTGATTTTATTTGCTTTGCCCCGAGTAAAGTTCCTCTGGGGCGGCATAAAGTGCGACTGGAACTTTATGATAAAAATGCTAATCTCATAGCAAGCCGTGAATGGTTTTTTACTGCCATTGCTCCTCGAGGCCCACAAACTTTAACAACAGTTTTTAATTTTTCAGGCCGTTTTTTTGCAGAAACAAGGCAAGAACAATTACTTGGTGGAAATTTAGTCAATGACTATAATCAAAGCGGTTTACAATTGCAAGGTAATCTGGGACGTTTGAATTTTGGAGGACGTGTTTATCTCAGTAATCAGGAATCATCGCACCGTCAACCAGTTAATCGTTATTCAGGATTCACACGATTTAATTTTTGGAATGATCGATTTTTAAATGTTCTTTTTGGAGATGCTTACCCCCGACTTAATCCTATTATCATGCAAAACATCTTACTCAGGGGGGTTCATGGCACCTTATTCTTAAAATTTTTAAATCTTGATGTTGCTTATGGAACCACAACAAGAGCTATTGAAGGAAAAACCAGAATCGACACATTGGATGGCAATGTCGAAAAAGTCATCGAACGATATGGCACGTTTCGGAGAAAAGTTCTGGCCGTTCGACCCAGTTTTGGTGCAGGAAAAAATTTCCAACTTGGTTTTACTTATTTAAGAGGCATTGATGATACAACCAGCATCGAAATAGGGCAAAACCCCCAACAAAATCTGGCCGTTGGTGCCGATCTATTTATAGGTCTGGATCAGCAAAGAATTGTTTTTGAAGGAAATGTCAATGCCAGTGTTTATAACCGAAACATTACTGGTGGTACGGTTGAATTCGATTCGCTAAAAGATGTCATTGAGGATTTGGATAGGGATTTCTATGATCTAGCAAGAAAATTTATTACCATTAATCAATATCTTATTCCCAGACCAGGACTAGCCTATCAGGCCAGGTTGCGTTTGCGGTACTTAAGGAATAACTTTAATATACTTTATGAATCGATAGACGAAGATTTTTACAGTTTGGGTCAACCTTACTTGCTTAGGGATAATCGTGGAATTCATATAGTCGATAACATTAATTTGATTCAAAATCAGGTTTTCATTACTCTGGGTTATCGTAAGTATCACAATAACTTACAGGAAATTAAAACAGCCACTTCGAAAAATACCAATATTTATGTAAACCTCTCTTACTATCCCTTGCAGAATTTTCCTGAAATTACAATCGGATTCAGTAATTACACGCGGAATAATGGTGTTCCAGCAGATTCAATAAATTCGTCTTTAAATCGTCCTGAGGATAATAAGACAAATGCCATAAATTTTAGTACTGGATATAAATTCGCTCTTTTTGGACTAAAACACCATTTCAGTGTAAATATGATGAATTATCAGAGAGAGGATATTTATAAAACTTCAGAGAATAAATCGAATTATTTTGCATTCAATTTAAGAACGGATTATCAAAGTCCATTGCAGACCAACCTTGAATTTATTACACAAGAAGCAAAGTCGGGGGAAGGAACTTCTTATGAAAATAATTTGGAACTTACGACTTTTGGGATAGGTGCCCAATATCGGATCAGGAAAATAGTAGGTGATGATCAATTATTTTTAAGAGTTAAAGCTCGATTGAGCGACTTAAAAACGACATCATATAATTATAATAGAAATTTTTTCTCGTTCCGAATAAATTATTCTTATCCTAAAATTGGTAATTTGGGATTATCTCTTGATATAATTAATTACCATGGAGATCGTGAATATAATGATATGATTTATTCGATTAGGTATGATTATCGTTTTTAGCTAAGTAAAGGGAATAAAATTAAATTATTATCTTAAATCTGAAAAATAATTTTCTTGAGTGGTTCAGAATCATAAGATGAGCCGCTCTACCGGTTCGACGGAGATAGCGAAGTACACGGTTGCTAAGAGGTGGAGCTTGTAGCGAATTATTGTTATTCGTGGGGGGAAGTTATTCATCTATTTTTAAAATTTGTCTTTATTAAGCTGAAAAAATAGTGATTAGACAAATTGTAAAAGAATCAAGTCTTATGTAATGTTTAACAGCTAAGTTATATGAAATCACGTTCAATTTTACCTATTCTCATAATCAGTGTTCTGGTTTTTTTCATAGTTCTGTTAATAAGAATCATTCCTGCTATCCGCACAATGGAATTCAAAACGATTGACTGGCGTTTTCAATTCCGAGGACCTATTTCAGTGAAAGACCAGCCTATTGTTTTGGTTACGATTGATGATCAATCGTTTGAGTCGCTACCCGACCGTTGGCCTTGGCCACGTTACTATTATGCCCGGGTGATAGAGAACTTAACAAGAGCTGGTGCAAAAGTAATTGGTCTGGATATCATATTAGATGTGGAAGATAAACATGGGAAGATTAGTGATCAACAATTGGCTGATGCCATCCGGCAATCGGGAAAAGTAGTGTTAGCTGGCAAATTGGAAGAACGCACCTCGCTTGGGCAAATACAATCGTACCAATTCCCAGTCATGCCGATTCCTGTTTTATTAAAAGCAGATAGTATCTGGGGAATTACTGCCATTCAGGCAGATCCTGATGGAGTATATCGTCGGTATTATGTCATACAAAATTATCAGAAAGGTTTTCTTTCATCATTTGGATTGCAAATTCTCCGAAAATATTTCAATTATGGTAAAAACCTTCAGCCAGCGATTCAAGACCATCAGGTTAGATTTGGAAAATTGGAGATACCTCTTTTCGATGATGGGTTAATGATGATCAATTTTGCTGGTCCTGCCGGATCATTTACTTCCTATTCTTTTGATTCTGTCATTGATGATGAGAGGTTCAACTTAAATGAAGATTATGATCTGGATTATTTTAGCACTACACTTTTGCCAGAAGGAGTGTTTAAGGATAAAATTGTTTTGATAGGCGCAACTGTTTCTGAATTAAAAGACAATTTTCTTGCACCGTTTTTTGAGTTCAAGGATCGAGAAGGGAATATCCGGGAAGTAAAAATGTCCGGAGTAGAAGTTCATGCGAATGCTATCTGGACTATTTTAAATCGATTATATTTCAATCAAATCCCCCTTCCCGTTTATTTTGTTCTCTTATTCTTACTGATTTTTGCAGCAGTTTTCCTAGTGCAGCGATTTTCTGCTCTCTGGTCAGTAGGAATCATAATTACTTTAATTATATTGTTTAATTTATTGCAATTTTTTCTTTTTTCTCAAATCCGTCTTGTTATAGAAATGGTATCTCCAACTATTGCTTTAGTGCTAAGCTTTTTTGCAAGCAATGTGTATCAATATATTCAGTCACAAAAAGAAAAAATGGTAATAGTAGGAGCATTTGAGCGGTATGTTCCTCAAAGAGTTGTAAAAGAACTTCTGGCAGATCCTAGCAAGTTGACCCTTGGTGGAGAGGAAAGATTTTTAACGGTAATGTTTGTCGATTTAGCTGATTTTACTGTTGTATCGGAAAGGTTGAAACCAGCGAAATTAGTTTCACTCATCAATACTTATTTAACGGAAATGACCGAGGTTATTTTGGAGTATAATGGTATTATCGACAAATATGAAGGTGATGCGATTATGGCAGAATTTGGGGCTCCGGTATTCTATGAGGAACATGCGATTCATGCTTGTTATGCCGCTTTAGAAATGCAAAGGCGAATCAAACGATTGGATTTATCGAATTTTAAAAATGTTGTCAATGAACTTTCCTGCAGAATAGGGATAAATAGTGGAAATATGATTGTGGGTAATATGGGTTCTCGAAATGTATTTGATTATACAGTAATGGGGGATGCGGTTAATCTGGCCGCACGATTAGAAGGAGCGAATAAAACATACCGGACAAAAATTATGATCAGTTATGAAACTTATTCTTTAGCAAAAGATCATGTGATTGCGCGACCGCTTGATTTAATACGGGTCAAAGGCCGCCAGAAGCCGGTACGGGTATTTGAATTGGTTGCCCGCAAAGGTGAGAAAATCCCTGATACTTTGAAAACCATGCTTCCAATTTTCGTCAATGGAATTCGTTATTATCATCAGCGAAATTGGTCGAAGGCTCTGGAATGTTTCCATTATTGTCTTAAGCTGGTGCCCGGTGATGTCCCTTCTAAAATTTATATCGAGAGAGTTTTGCATTATTCAAAATATCCTCCAGAAGAAAACTGGGATGGGGTTTATTCGCTAAAATATAAATAATAAATGCAAAAGTAATTTAATACCGTTGAATAAAAAAATTGGATTTGTCGATTTTTAATAGCTTTTGTTTAAAATTTTAGATATGATATTATTCTTAACATAAATAAATAGATTTAGGTTCAGGATAAGCATATCTGCAAATGAGTATAATTAAATAATATTTTTAGCGTAAACTGGGCAAAGAAGATATTCAAATTACCTTGTTTCATTAGAAAGGTATATCTAAATTTTCAAGAAATTTTAAGAGGAATTAAATGCGATCTTTTAAGGATTTTAAGGCAGGGTATGTAGCTCTGGTGGGGCAGCCAAATGTGGGTAAATCTACTTTAATCAATCAGTTACTTAAATTTAAACTTTCTATTGTAACGCATAAACCTCAGACTACACGAAAACAAGTTTTGGGAATTTTAAGCGGTGAAAACTATCAGGTAATATTTTTCGACACCCCGGGTATTCTCAAACCTAAATATAATCTGCAAAAATTCATGATGCGATATGTACAAAATTCCTTAAAAGATGCGGACGTAATTGTTTATATTGTAGATGTTTCACATTCTAATTTGAATTTCAAAGAAGTGAATGAAAACCTGGGGGAAGTCGGAAAACCGGTAATTTTAGCTTTGAATAAAATTGATCTAATTAAGAAAGAATTGCTGCTTCCAATAATTGAAGGTTTCCGAAATAACTACAATTTTGAAGCAATTGTGCCTATATCTGCCCTGAAAAATGATGGAGTAGATTTACTTTTAAAAGAGATTGTTCATAATATACCTGCAAGTCCGCCATATTTTCCACCTGACCAGATTACTAACCAACAAGAACGCTTTTTTGTTGCCGAAATCATTCGTGAAAAAATTTTTAAGTTTTATGGTGAAGAGATTCCGTACTCTTCCCATGTTCAAATTGAAGAATTTAAAGAAAGACCCGGGCATAAAGATTACATTAGAGCGATTATATATGTAGAAAAGATTTCACAAAAAGGGATTCTTATCGGAAAACGTGGACAAGCCCTTAAACGGGTGGGAGAATTAGCAAGACAGGAGATAGAAGCTTTTCTTGGGCGTCCGGTTTATCTGGAACTTTATGTCAAGGTTATGGAAGACTGGCGTAGAAAAGATGTGAAATTAAAAAGTTTAGGTTATTAAATGGCAGAATTGTGAATGTGAAACGTAAACTAATTTTATTCGATATCGATGGAACGTTGATAACCACGCAGAGTGTTGCAGTTAGCATCATGGTAGAGAGCGTGGCTCGTGTATTAGGGCATCCAATTAATTGGAATATCAGAGATTTTGTCGGAAATACCGATAGGAATATTCTTTTTACCCTTTTTAGAAGAAATGGATGGAATGAAGCAATTATCGAGGATTTTGTAGAAGAGGCCATTCAGTTTTATTTAAAAGAACTTGCCAGAGAATTAGAGAAAAATAGTGTGGTAAAAGTCCTACCGGGTGCAAAAGAATTACTAAAGAAACTTGAAAAGGATAATCGGTTTGCTTTAGGATTGGTTACAGGGAACTTGCGGGAGGGCGCCCGCATAAAATTGATTGCTGCCGATCTTTATTGCTATTTTCCTGTTGGCGCTTTTGGAGATGATGGTCTATGTCGAGAGAATTTGCCTCCAGTGGCTATTCAAAGAGCAGAACAATATTACCAGTGTTTTTTTGAAAAAAAAGATATCTGGATTGTAGGTGATAGCATAAACGACATTAGATGTGCCCACACTAATCATTTACATTGTCTGGCTGTAGCTAGTGGGCATACTAAAAAAAATGAATTGTTAGCCTATAAACCCACTTTATTGGTGGATGATTTGTTAGATACAGAGAAGGTAATACATTGTTTTATAACAAGTTAGATTTAGAAGAAAATAGTTATCTATTATTTCGTTGGATATTAAGTTAATTTTTCTTATATTGTTTTTAAACTTAGTAGAAAATATTCATATTATAAAAATGTTCTAAAATTTAAATAGGAGTTTGTCCAGATTTACCAATCTGAAATGAAAGATATTCTTTATGATATATATGTGTTGTCTAAAGGCAATTCGTTTTATAATCCTATACATCCTCATCTTCTATTAAAATATCTTGCTTTTCAAAAAGTAACTACAATAATGTAGAAAGATTATTCATCTGAACGTACCTTCTTAAATGGTATTTTCATTCTTTTCTTAACATTTTACAAATTAATCCTAATTATTTATCAGTTTTGTTTTTTGGATTACTAGTTTGATTTACAGAGTTTAAAATAAGAAAAGGTATCTATGATTCGTTTTGCTTAGAAAAACTTGTATAGTTCTTTTTACTGGAATTTTTTGTTTTTCATTGACATAGAAATCGCAGAGTTTTTTTTGAGCGTTGCAGATAGAACATAAATGAGAAAAATTTCTACTTTCATATTTGGTTTTGGAATAGGTGTATTTTTAGCGTATTTTTCTTTGTTCCTATCTTTTGTGATTTAATTTTGGTTTTGTGTTGGAGAAAGAATTACCGTAAAGGATAACTTCGAATTTTTCAGCATTAGTTTGTGGTAATATTAGGGGAGAAGGGGGGACAGTGATTGGGATTATTATTTATATCCTGTTAATTGGGTTGTTTTGAAGGAGATTACCCATGGTTGTTAAATTTGATTTTGTAAAATCACAATTTTTTTAGAGAATTTAGAACAGATAAATTTTATTAAAAATATTGAAAATTAGTGAAATATTAACAAGTTAATCTTTCTTAATCTTAAATATATTAAATAAGGAACTACTATGAAAATCAAGGAAAGCGTTCAAGATAATGTTGCTATTTTGAGTATTAGTGGTAATATGATGGGTGGGCCTGAAACGACAAAATTACATGAAGTTGTTAAAAGTTTGATAGCGGATGGTATGAAAAGAGTTATAGTCGATTTAAAAAAAGTGAGATGGATGAACAGTATGGGTTTAGGTATATTAATGGCTTGCTGGGGTTCATTAAGCAAAGTAGGAGGCGATATTAAATTAGCCAATGCTACTGAAAAGGTACAAAGCCTGTTGGTCATTACGCAGTTGCTCCAATTCTTTGAAAATTACGAAAGTGTGGACCGCGCTCTTGCACTCTTTCTCTCTCAACAAAAATAATTTTTATTTATCTTTAAGAAGTCAATGATCTTATGCATTAAATATTTACAAATCCAGGTTATGAAAGATTTTTTAACTTCTTTTTCTGGAAAATAACCATTATTAATTGCACAGGTTTGTTTAAATTTAGGGGTGAATTGCATGAAATAATCAATTAAATATTTGGAAGAAATTTGATGGGAGCTAATGAAAAATAGAAAGGGTGGAGAAAAAAGTTGCTTGCGGTTGGCAGTTAAAGAATTAACCATCCTGACACGTCGAGATTCGAAGTGACAATAAAACTATTTTGCCAAACTTTTAATTGTATTAAAAACGTTAATTAATGATTAATTTAAATTATGAATTAATGATAGGTGGTTTTTCTTGCTTTCTGTGAAATCCCGACTTTTTTCAAACTTATTCTTTCTGTCAATGACTCCTTCAAATCGTATTTTATACATTTAACCCATACGAAGATCCAGCAGATATATATATAATAAATAATTTGAAAAATCATAGACTTTTTTCAGATTTTTCTACTATAAGTTTCAGTTTGACTGAAAAGAAAGTATAATAAAATGAGGAGAAGTAGAACTTGTCAAACGGAAAGTCTTTAGATTCTTTTTTTATTCAATCCATAATTTATTAAAATTGCAAGGAGATTTTTGCATATTTTAATACATCTACTTTTTTATCTTGATTTTAATAGGCTTTTTTTTTAAACTGGATTACATAAGTTAAGTAATTTAATTCACTTACGAATTAATTTATGAGGAGGCCTTATGCGTAACTGTTTTTTTGTCTTATTCATGATTCTTGTTTTTACTGGTACCAGTCTTGGGGGAGGGTTCGGGCTTTACGAATTCGGTGCCAGAGCTTCGTCCTTGTCAGGTGCCGTTGTAGCTCAAGCAGCAGATGCATCTTCAGTATTTTATAATCCTGCTGGATTAGCCTTTCAAAGTGGAACTCAATTTTATGGTAGTGTAACTCTGATTAAGTCTCAAAATCGTTGGGTGGGACCGGCTCCCATTTTTTCCAATCAGGTTCATGAAGCCAGGAGCCAGTTACACACTCCCCTTGGTATTTATCTTAGCCATACTTTTGAGAATGGTGTAGCTCTGGGACTGGGTGTGACCAATCCTTTCGGTCTGGGATTGGCCTGGGAAGACGATTTCCCTGGAAGGGTTATTTCTAAGGATGTGGATTTAAAATCTTTTTATTTTTCTCCGGTGGTGGCTTTCCGGATTGATCCCCATGTCAGTATAGGTGGGGGGGTGGATATCGTTTATTCCACTGTTAAATTACAGAGACACATCTTATTTGCTTTCCCTTTCGATTCAAACACTGAACCCGGTGTGGAAGTTGGTGAAGTGCTTTTAGAGGCAAATTCAAAGTTGGCGTTTGGTTTTGCAGCCAATATTCTCATCCAATTAGATAAATTGTCTTTCGGATTCTTATATCGCCATAAGGTGAAGAATAAATTTGAAGAGGGAGATGCCACATTTACTTTGTACGAAACTCCATTTAAAACATTTTTACAAAATCAGGGAATCAAAAATCAAAAAGGTGGAACTGAAATTACTTATCCATCATTTTTCTCAGTTGGTGCTCATTATATGATTACCGATGCCCTGGGTGTTGAAGTAGATTATATGTGGTACAAGTGGGACGTGTTTAAGGAGTTAGTATTGGATTTTGATGAAGATGCACTAGACACTGTAGTTAAAGAAAATTACAAAAACTCTTCACAATTTAGAATTGGATTGCATTATAGTTTGATCAATAATTTAGAATTACGTCTGGGATATATTTATGATCAGACGCCTCAACCAATAGGATCGATGAGTCCATTGCTCCCAGATAGCGATCGTAATGATTACAGTATAGGATTAGGTTACCGATTCGGATCGATGAAATTGGATGCGGGATATATGCTAGTTAATTTCAGTGGACGGAGTACTATAGTTGATGGAGAAGGTCGTCAATTCGATGGTTTTGATGGCTCGTATTCAAGCAAAGCCAATTTATTATTCTTTAGTTATGGTATTTCTTTCTAAAAAGTGCAGGAATAAAAAGACGTAGGAGATATAGAATGAAAAGACTAATATTTTCCCTTATTATATTGAGTTTAATTTTTGTTGTGGCTTGTGAAGTTTCGAATCCTGAACAACCGCAACTGAATGTTTTGCCTAATCAATTAGTTTTAAGGAAGATGGTTGCCATCGGTAATAGTCTTACGATGGGTGTTCAATCGGCAGGCATTGTGAAAGAGTTTCAATTGCATAGTTATCCCTATCTCATTGCCAAACAGATGGGCAAACAGCATGAATTTGAGCAACCCATTGTGGAAGAGCCCGGTCTGGGTGAAGGAGGACGTGGTCCACTAAAACTGGTGAATGGCACTATAGTTCCAGGAGATCCATCACCGGCTGATCCCAGAACCATCGCTTCTAATCTCTTCCTCCCGCGACCTTATGATAATCTGGGTATTTCCGGAGCAGATTTGAACGATGTGTTAAATACCACCAGTGGTGGATTGTTTGATCTTGTTCTGAGAAATCCCAATTTTGGTAATATGACTGCCATTGAACAGGCATTGATATTAAACCCGAGCTTACTTATTATCTGGATTGGCAATAATGATGTTTTAGGTGCGGCAACCAGCGGAACAGCCGTGGTGGGACAAACCATCACCTCGCAATCTGAATTCGAGTCAAGTTATAATGAACTAATCCAAATGGTTAGAAATAACAGTCCTAATACACAAATAGTAATTGCTAATATTCCCAATATATCTGATATTCCTTATGTAAATACCCTGGATATTATTTTCCGGCCAGTAGAACAATTTGGCATAACTACACCGGTGCCGGTGATGTTTGATGAAACTTTTCAACCAATTGATTTTGATCCTACTGCCGGTACACTTTATTTGCCTCTATTAACGGAAGAGCCATTAGGATCTGTTGAACATGTACTATTACCCGCCATAACTGCATATCAACAGGGAATTGGTGTGCCAGATTCCGCCGCTCTGGTCAATTTAGGCATTGATCCATTGGTGGCTTCATTTATTGTTGCTCAATTAGAAGCAAACGATATTAATCCAACCGGACAACCCCTTCCCGGAACACTTACTTTAACTTCTGAAGAAACTCAAACCATTGAAACTGCTGTGGCTGGTTTCAATAATTTCCTCAGTGGATTGGGGCTACCGCTTGTGAATATGAATAAAAAACTGGAAGAGTTGAACAATGGTCAAATTCCTGGATTTTCTGGTAAATATGTTTTTCTGGCACCTGCCAATACTGTATTCAGTTTAGACGGTATTCATTTAAATAATGCGGGATATGCTTTGGTTGCCAATGAGTTTATTGAGGTAATTAATCAAACTTTTGGTCTTAGCATTCCCGAAATAGATGCTTCAAAATTTCTTGGACAATATGCCGGAGCACGAGTCGATAGAATAGCTTCCAGTGCTTTAGAACAAGTGAAAGAAATTTTTGTTAGATAATAAAGAAATTTTTGAAGATGATGTAAAGCCCGGCTATATTGAATGGCCGGGTTTTTTTATGGATAATAAAAATTTGCCGGTATGATCAAAAAATAAAATTATTACTATGATTTTTTTATATTTCAATTAAATGTTTATGTCTGAGAATATTCATATTGGCGTTTATTAATGCATAACTTGTGTCAGCCAATCTGAATTATTCATTAAAGTTTTAGATTCAAATTTTTATTATGGATCAATTCATGGAACTGGATTTAATTAGAGTCAAATTAGAGGCTGCCCGGAGGTTTAAACGACAGAAAGATTTTCGTCAGGCAGAGAAGGAATTGATAGAAGCCCTGGAGATAGACCCGGGAAATGTGCTTGTAAAAACACATCTTGCTGATATTTATTATCACATGAATCGAATTTCAGAGGCGGAAAGAATGCTTAAAGAAGTTTTACATAAAGAACCTTTAAATATTAAGGCGCTTTATCTTTCAGGTTTAATTGCTTATAAAAAGCAGGAATTAGAAAAAGCTTTAGAGTTTTTTCAAAATATTTTAAAGATCAAGAAACACTATTTCCCCGCACAAAAGATGGTGGTTACGATTCTTGCAAAAATGCACAAATGGGATGAAGCTTTAACCTGGACGCATCGTGCACTGGAAATTCATCCCAATGATTCATTTGTATTAACCCAACTTGCCAGAATTTATCGAGCTCAAAAAAAATATAACGAAGCGTTAGATGTACTGGACAAATTACGGCAACAAGGAAAAGATAATGAATTTATTCGAAAGCAGATTATTGAATTGAAAGCTCTATGTACAGGTAAAACTGAAGAACAAATTTCGCAAGAAATTTCTTCGATGCTCAACCTTCCCAGTCAACAGAACCGTCCGGAGCTCTGGCAAATTCAGGCAGAAAATTTAAGAAAGAAAGGAAAGTTGGCTGAGGCTGTAGAAGCATATAAAAAATTGCTAATGTTAGATCCTGAAAATGATTTTGCTCGAAAACAACTGGCTTATCTTTATAAAAGGTTGGGTGAATGGGAAAAAGCAGTAGAACAAATGACTTCTTTATTCCTGAAAAATCCTTCTGATATTTATCTGCGAAATAGTCTTTATTCGCTTTATCGAGAACATTATAGTTTATATTCATGGATTCAACTTCTAAAAGATGCACTTAAACGGAATCCAGAAATGGTAAGCCTTTATGGACTTATTAGAAAATTTCGTTCACAATTAGATTTGCTTGCAGAATTGGATATAAATGTAGAAAAATTTGAAGCTTTGTTAGAAAAAATAGAATATAGAGAGATAATAGAACCTTCTAATGTAAAAATTTATAGACCAGTTTTAGAATTTCTTTTACGTTATCTTCTTGCTCAAAAAATGTTGCCATCATTCGGAGAGTTTTTAAACCGATTGAAAAGTGAAGAAAGAATTGTTTCAAAAATTCCAAAAAAAACACCGGAAGAAGCTATTGCGTATATATTTCAATACGGAATATTTTGGATACATTTTTATTTAGTCAGCCGGCAGCTTTCTGAACTTGATGCTACTGCATTTAGGCTTGACCTTGTACCGGAGCTAGCACCTGTTGTTTGGATTTTTCAAAAGAAGGAAATCCACTTTGAAATTGTTTCACTTGATAAAAAAATTCGAAAACCTGTAATAAAATCAAGAGGCGTTTTGCGATTAAGAATTCCTGAAGATTTTTTATGGTCCTATACCATAAAAAATTGGAAATTAGCTAACTTACAAGATATGGCAAGTTTTATTGAGCAGTTGAAAGAAATTCAATTATAGTACTTTATAACCATATTAAAGTTTTTTACTCTCGTGGAGTCACCATAAATTAATTTGGTTAAGAAATAAAATATTATTATTTTTGTTCCTGTGAGAACTAAATTCTGGGGACAAAATGTGTAATTTAAAAAGGACTATGTTTTTTTAACTAAAAGAATAGAATAATACATTGCAGAAGTAAAAATGTAGAAATATTTATTTTATTTGAATATAAAAATTTTAACGAAATTCATTGATTTTATATTCAGCTTTATTATGATATTATTTTTTTAGTTTTCAGAAAAATTTTATAGTCAAAATATTTTGAAAAATATTTAATATTGAATTTGTGATTGAAATTAATAAGATTTTATTTTGATTTGTATTATTTAATAGAAATAGTAGTAAAATTTTTTAAAAGTTAATTTGGAGATTTGATAAGCTGTGATTGATAAAAAATGGTCTAATCAAATGGTTAAACCTAATTGCATCATCAGGACGGTGTTATTTCTTTTAATTCTCTACGTTTCTCTATTTTCTGCTCAGGAAAAAAGAATTTTAGCAATACTTCCATTTACTAATATGGGGTCTTCAGAAACAGATTGGATTGCTCGAGGAATTGAAGAAATACTTTATAACAAATTTTCTAATCTTCAAAATGTAACAATTTATGAAAAAGAGACATTAAAGAGAATCTTGACTAAAAACAAGATTCAGTCTCAAACAGATTTAACTATCCGTAAGGCATTTGCGCTGGGAAAGGAGACTGGAACAGATGTTCTTTTGACGGGATATTATAAGTCAGATGGTACAAGTTTAACTATTAATTTCAGATTGATCAGTACCTATACGGGTGGAGATATTTATAACCAGTTGTTTGAAGGAACTTTGCAAAATATATTTAAAATACATAAAAAAGCCATTCTTGAGATGTTGGATGTGATGGCTCTTCCGATTACCAATGAAGAAAAGTTAAAACTTTCAAAATCTTCAACATATTCTATTCAAGCTTTTAGAAATTATTGTCAGGCTTATATCGAATTTCAAAAAGGCTCTAGCATGGATATAGTGGCAAGCCTATTCAAACGTGCTCTAGAACAGGATCCGAATTTCTGGGAAGCCCAGTATAATTTAGGTGTTATATATTATAATTTTGATAAATACGATCAAGCTAAAAAACAATTTGAAAGTGTAATTCAGAAAAATCCAGATTTTTACAAACCTTATTATGGTTTAGGAGTTATATATTATATTCAGCGCAAATATGAATTAGCTGTTCAACAGTTTGAAAAAGTTCTGCAATTGAATCCCACGCATGATCGTACCCTTTATTATTTAGGTCGGGCTTATGTAAGGTTAAATTCTATTGAAAAGGGATTGGAATATTTACATAAAGCTGTAGAAGTCAATCCCAACTATGCTCCTACCCATTACCAAATCGGTATGGCTAATATGCGCCGTGGATGGTATAAAACAGCCATCATCTCTTTAAAAAAATCATTACAATTATATCCGAATAATGCTCGTGCCCATAACGCTCTTGGTGAATGCTATTATCATTTACAGAGATTTGATGATGCGATCTATCATTATCAGAAAGCTCTTGAATTACGTAAAGATTATGCCACTGTTTATTTTAATTTGGGAAACACTTTTTATAAAAAAGGTGCTTTGCAAGAAATAGTAGATGCTTATCTGGAAATTTTAGAAACTCGCTATTCTCAAAATTCAACAAATCAGGGAAATATCAGTATTGTAGAGGATTTGAAAAAGTTAAAAAGTAAGGAATCTGGACAATCAGGTGAAGTTTACAGGAAAATGATTCAGGCCTATCGTAATGCTCTCAAATACGATCCGAAATTCTTTGAGGCTTCATTTAATTTAGCACTTACATACGAGAACATAGGGAAGTTAGATAGCGCTGAGTATTATTATCGATTAACGTTGGATAAAAAGCCAACATTGGTGCGAGCCAATATGAGATTGGGACGCCTGATGGAGCGAGAGGGGAGATATGATGAAGCGCTAAAATATTTTAAAGAAGTTGTTAAAGTCGAGCCATCTTATTTTGCCTCTACTCCCAGATTGGGAGAACCCTATCGGTACATAAATATCATAGATGAAGTGCTTAAAGAAAAAATCAAAGA
>CAYLYM010000053.1:0-25407 GCA_964387645.1 uncultured Calditrichaceae bacterium
AAAAATACGAACTTTCGCATCGGATAAATTTTGCAGTTGTGGAGATACACCATGCGTTTCTCCTCCCAGAATAATTCCAACAGGAGGGCGAGGGTGGGTTTTCTCTATCAACATTCCTTCGTGAACCATTGCACTTATAATAAAAAATTTTCGTTCTTTTAAATCTTTAATGATTTGGGGCAAATTATCTACTTCAAATAAATTCATTCGAAAGATGGCACCCATTGAAGCCCGAACTGTTTTGGGATTGTAAAAATCCACTGAGTCTGGCGAAGAAAAGATGGTATTTATTCCAAACCACTCGGCGGTCCGTAAAAGTGTCCCCATATTGCCTGGATCACGTATCCTATCAAGGATCAAGATAATTTTTTGTTTTTGCACCAAATCATTCAAATCTTGTTGTGGGTCAGGAATTTTTAATACCAATAAAATACCCTGAGGTGTTTCAGTTTTAGCCAGCTTTTTAAAATTTGTATCTGATAGGGTATGCGGTTTGATATGGTGACTTTTTATATATTCCTGAAATTCATGGTAAGAAGGGCTGTGAAAGAAACTTTCACTCGTGAACATTGCTTCAATTTGTTGTCCGGCTAAAAAAGCTTCGCGGCATAGGCGAATTCCCTCGACTAAGTAAAGCCCGGACTCTTCTCTGAATTTTTTGTGATCTAATTTGGCATAATATTTCCAGCTTCGAGTCATGTAGCTGATGTCTCCTGTTGAAATAATGGCGCTTTACGATACCATCTCATCAACTCATCTTTATAAATGATCCCGATTAAGCGGCGGGGGTTCCGCCTTTCTGTAACAGGCAAAAGTTCTGCATCAGTTAGATCAAATAATTTTAGGACATCAGCTAAAGATTGATCTGGATGAACTGTCATAAATTCTTCTTGTACAACATCTTTCGCAATAAGTAACG
Source organism: uncultured Calditrichaceae bacterium (assembly GCA_964387645.1). Taxonomy (GTDB): domain Bacteria; phylum Calditrichota; class Calditrichia; order RBG-13-44-9; family RBG-13-44-9; genus CAYLYM01. The sequence goes on from CAYLYM010000053.1 coordinate 920, forward strand.
GATAAACATGCTCATCAAACATATATGAACGGATATTTCGGAGTGAAATCATACCAATCAATTTATTATCCTTTGTAAGCACAGGAAAAGTGGAACGGTCGCTTTCTCGAATGAGGTTCAGTATCTTTGGGAAAGGCATATCTTCACTGATTTTTTCAAATCTTTTTTGGATATGAGGTCGAATAGGAATACTCTGTAAGAGCGTCATGTTTCGACCTTTGAAGATGTACTCACCGCTCAGGGCAATTTTCATAGTATAAATGTTTTCACGCATAATTAAGCGAGCAGTAATGGTTGCCACAATCGTCCCGAGCATCAGTGGTAATATGATTTGGTAATTACTGGTGATCTCGAATATTAGAATGAGTGCAGAGATAGCAGCATGAGTTGTACCGGCAATCATGACTCCCATGCCTACTAATGCATAAGCACCAGGTGAAGCTGTAGAACCTGGAAGAATTAAATTCATGAGTGATCCGAAAAAGGCTCCAAAAGTTGCTCCAATGAAGAGAGACGGTGTGAAAAGACCTCCCGAACCTCCACTACCAAGAGAGAAAGAGGTTGCAAAAATTTTTAAAATCATTAGTAAAAAGAGCAACCAAATTTCTCCTCGTGCTAACAATGCATTGTGAATTGCAGAGTCATCAAAACCGTAGAGTTCGGGGAAAATCAATGCAATAAGGCCCATTAATAAGCCACCTATTGCCGGTTTTGTATATTCCGGGACGTATCTTAGTTTGTTGAAAAAATCTTCAGTTGCATAAAGTACTTTTGTAAAAAATACGGCGACGAAACCTCCGACAATTCCCATCAGAATATAAAGAGGATATTCATAAACGCTTTCGAGGTAGTAGATAGGAACTTTTAATAACGGGCTGCTTCCAATTAAATAATGTGAGATGGTAGTAGATATCACTGTAGCAAATATTATCGGTGTAAAGGCGTTGATACTGAAATCAGCGAGGATGACCTCGAGGGCAAATAATACACCTGTGACAGGCGCATTGAAAACGGCTGCAAGACCAGCACCAGCACCAGCACCAACAAGCACTTTTAAACGCTCGGATGAAACATTAAACAGTTGTCCAATAGTTGAACCGATTGCTGCTCCGATCTGAACAATCGGTCCCTCTTTACCTGCTGACCCACCCGATCCGATTGTAGTGCCAGCCGTTAAAGAAGTAACAAAAGTTACTCTGGGGCGAATAAATCCGCCGCGATTAGCAATAGCTTCGATAACAGAAGGCACACCATGACCTTTTGATTCTCTGGAAAAAAAATGAATAATAAGACCTACAATAATACCCCCCATTGCTGGAAAAAGAGCAAGCAGGACGTAAGAGAACCATTCGATTTTAGGAATATTGTATATTTTATGAAAAAATAAAAAGTGAACAAAGTTTACCAGAAGGTTTAGAACGTAAGCACCCAATCCAGCAAAGACGCCAATGAGTGCAGCCAGAAAAAGCATATAAAAATCTTCTGGAAGGTCGATACGTTCCAAAAATTTTAATATTCTAATCTGAGCATACTTGTGCAATTTTTTAGCGTTCAATGCCGTTTTCCTCTCTCGCTATATGTGGTTAATAAGTTGCTCGGTAATTTGACGAACCTTTTGTTCGTATTTTTCAGGAACCCATATATATGCCACATTCCCAGCAATATTTGTTCCTGAATACCCGTAGGCAGTTGAGATGCCGTCTTGTGATAACGAAAAGGGGATATCTTGCTGTTTCAATACCTCTCCGATCATTTCTGCATATAAAATGCCGGGAAGAGGTCCAATTTTGATCCACTTTTTTTCGGTCATTTTATTTTATCTAAAAAGTTTTACTTATACCATAGATTTGGTCGATATTCAAGACAAAAACAATACCATTGCCTGGCTCTTCCAGAGGGCCAACCACTTGTTCAATGGCTTCTACCACAGGTTTAACCATTTTATCTGGGATAACCGAAAATATAGTTTTATTGGCTGTACGACTACCTTGTAATAAATTTTTAAAACCGGCGAAGATAGGAATATCCTGTGCCAGGATTGAGCCCATACCCACACTGTCTAAAATTGTAGCTCCACCGATATTTAGTTCCAGAAAAGCTTCTAAGATTTCTTCAAGATGCTCTTCCTGATTCAGGACAAAGATCAGTAATTTCATGGAGCAATCTCAAAATATTTTTCTTCTTCATTTTTTAAAATCAGATAAGCTTTATCAGCGCTGCTACTAGTCAAAAGAGCATCGCGAAGGGAATCTTTTGAAATGAGGCGGGATATACGACTTAACAATCGTATATGCATCCCTGGATTATTATCGGGACCGATGAGAAGAAAAATAACCTTGGCTGGTTGATTATCGATGGACTTAAAATCAACGCCTTCAGGTCGGATGCCCAGAGCGATAGCGAATTTACTGCATTCTGCTTTTTTACAATGAGGTATTGCTACTCCTCTGCCTACACCAGTAGTCATAATCTTCTCTCGGTCTAATACTGCCTGAAAAACAGCGTCGACATCTTGAAAAAGCTGATGCTGAGCTAATAAATCTACCAATTCGCGAATGGCTTCTTCTTTTGTCTGGCTTACCAACGGTATTTTGATATATTCCGGTTTGAGAACATCAATCAACTTCATAATGTACCTCCGGTTCTATCAAAACAAAATATAGGTAAATTGATCTGTAATTCAACAAAAAATTTAGATTTAAAAAACCTAAATATTTTTTGACTAAGAAAAATTTTTAATATAACTGAAGATCAACAATATTTCCGCTTGCTCATGATGTTTATATATGTTTATTTTTTGATTCAATTAAGAATGGAGATTCTATTATGAGAACCTTGAATCTGGCGTTAGCTCAAATTAATAGCACAGTGGGTGACTTTGAAGGTAATTTCCAAAAAATTGCCGAATATATTAAAAGAGCTGATGAGATGGGGGCAGATATTGTGGCTTTCCCGGAAATGGCTTTGACGGGTTATCCCCCGGAAGATTTGCTTTTAAATCCTGAATTTATTGAAGATAATCTTTATTATCTGCATAAATTACTTGATTTAACCGAAGATATTACGGTTATAGTGGGATTTGTTGATCGTGATGATGATATTTACAATGCTGCAGCGGTGTTAAACAATAAGAAGGTAGCTGGTGTCTATCGGAAAAAATTTCTCCCCAATTATGGTGTGTTTGATGAATATCGCTATTTCCAGTCAGGTATAAAACCCCGGATATTTTCTTTAAATGATACTCGAATAGGAGTAAATATTTGTGAAGATATGTGGTATCCCGGGGGACCAGCCAGGGACCAGGCCCTTTACGGTGGTGCTGAAGTTATTATTAATATTTCTGCTTCACCATATCATTACGGAAAAGCACAGGATCGTTATCGTATGATGAGTATAAGGGCAGAAGATAACGAGGTGATTGTTGCTTATGTGAATTTAGTTGGTGGCCAGGATGAGCTGGTTTTTGATGGAAACAGTATGATTTTTTCAGAAGAAGGCAAATTGTTGTGCAAAGCACCTTCCTTTCAAGAAGCTTTGTTAACTTTTACCCTTCATCCAGATAATGTCTTTCGACGCCGGTTGCACGATCCACGCCGACGGAGAGAAAAATTGCTTATCCCTCCTGAAAAAGAACTTGCTCGCGTCGATTTGACACCAACGCAAAAAAAACAATCAAAACCCTTTCCTCAGAGTAACATTACTCCTTTCCTTGATCTGACTGCTGAAGTGTATGAAGCCTTGAAGTTGGGATTAAAAGATTATGTGTATAAAAATGGCTTTCAAAAGGTTGTTATCGGATTATCCGGCGGAATAGATTCTGCACTTGTAACAACTATTGCTGTTGATGCATTGGGTAAAGAGAATGTCATTGGTGTATCTATGCCAAGCCAGTATACCAGCCAGGCCAGTAAGGACGATGGCCGCCAATTAGCCGAAAATTTGGGCATAACTTTTTATGAAATTCCTATTCAAAATTTGTTCGAAACTTTTAAAAAGGAGTTAAAGCCGATTTTCGGGAATTTACCTCCAGATATTACCGAAGAAAACATTCAGGCGCGCACCAGAGGTAATATCATCATGTCTTTGTCGAATAAATTTGGTTGGCTAGTTCTTGCTACAGGAAATAAAAGTGAAATAAGTGTTGGATATTGTACACTCTATGGCGATATGGTGGGCGGTTTTTCGGTTATTAAGGATGTCTACAAAACCATGGTGTATGAACTGGCCAGGTACCGTAATAGACTTGCTGGAAAGGATCTTATCCCACAAAATATTCTTGTAAAAGCACCTTCAGCCGAATTAAAACCTGATCAAAAAGATAGTGATAGTATCCCGCCTTACGATATTCTAGACCCCATTTTGAAAGCTTATGTAGAAGAGGATTATTCTGCTGAAGAGATTATTAGCATGGGTTATGATACCGAAACAGTGCGGAAAGTAATTCGTTTGGTAGATGGAAATGAATATAAACGCCGTCAGGCAGCCCCTGGAATAAAAATTAGCCACCGCGCTTTTGGGAAAGATCGTAGATTTCCAATTACTAATCGTTATAATCTGGGAAAGAAGTGATCGAAAACAATGGTGTTAATTAAATCCTTTGGTTCTTGATTGAGAATTTTTTTTACACAATTTAAACTATCGGAATTGACACTTTTTCAGGAATCGTTCCACATTTCGAAAAATACAAATTATTGATGCATATTCTAAAATTTTGCACTTCTTAGAATTTTTCGGCACTATATCTGCCCTTATTCCTGAGTCTGTTCTTGAAGTTTGAAAAAATTATAAAAAAATATCATAGGAGGAGGTTTAAGATGGGATTAAGATATTGTTGTAAAGCTGTTCGATTGCTTAGCATTTTTTTCATTCTCGTATCAACTGTGAATGCCCAGCAAACTATAGAAAATCGTCTCAATGAAATTGAAAATATGATAGCTCAATTACGAATGGAGAAATATGATCTTATTTGTCCGAATAATTTTAGAGAAGCATTAAAAAAGTTTGAAAAAGCTAATAAAGATTTCCGGAGTGGAAAAAATATTAACCAGATTTTAAAGTCTTTAGAAGAGGCTCAAAAATTTATAAGAGAAATAAAAGAACTTGGAAAGCAGGGAAAATTGTTGTTTCATGATGCACTTCAAGCCAGGTCTGATGCTCTGACAGTCAGGGCCCCAGAATTTGCGGGTAAAGAATTTGAGGAAGCCGAAAAAAAATTGCAGCAAGCCGGTAAACGTCTGGAAAAAGGAGATTTGAATGAAGCTCGAAATGAAGGAGCAAAAGCGGAAAGGAAATTTCGTGAAGCTGAATTCATTTCCATCAAAGAAACTATAGTGGGGAGGGTTAAAGAATTATTAGAGAAAGCTGAAGAACAAAAAGTGAGTGAATATGCCCCATATACTATTAGAGAATCTCGGAATGCCTATGTCTCGGTATTAAAACTTTTAGAAAAAGATCGTTATTCTCAAGATGAAGCCATCTCATTGGCCAAAGAAGCTGAATATCAAGCGTTGCATGCCGTATATTTAGCGAGTATCATCAAAAAGTTGAAGAAAGATGAAAAAAACTGGGAATTACTCATTCGGGAATTTGAAGATCGTTTGAATAATATTTCGGCTGCATTAGGATTTGAAGGAAAATTTGATGAAGGATTCTCCGAAACGGAAGAAAATATTATTATGGCCATTAATAATTTGAAAAAAGAGAACAAAATTCTTAAAACTGAAATAGAAAGATACTCCCATGAGAATGATAGTCTGTCCAAACGGATTAAAGAGTTTGAAAGAACAGTTCTCTCGGAGCTGGAGTATAAAAAAGAATTGGAGAAAAAAATTCATCGGATAGAAAATTTATTTGACGAAGGTGAGGCGCAGGTTTTATTGTCCGGGAACAAAATTATTTTTCGCTTATTTGCTTTAACTTTTCAGTCAGGAGAATCATTTATCTTGCCAGAACATTTTCTTCTGCTAACAAAGGTTATGCAAGCTTTGCGAGAATTTCCCAACAGCCGCATTGAAGTGGCTGGTCATACTGATGCTTTGGGAGATGATGCTTATAATTTTCAACTTTCAGAGAGAAGAGCTATGGCTGTGCGTTCCTATTTGTTAGCGAATATGAATATTCAGCCCGAGCAAATCCAGAGTCGGGGATATGGCGAAACTCGCCCCATTGCCAGTAATGAGTCTCCTGAAGGTCGTCAGTTAAATCGACGAATAGAGATTATTTTGAATCTAAAAGATTCACAATTTCCTGAATAATGGAATTGAACAGTTTTTGGTTTACTTAATTGCTGGTATTGTTTCTATGAATATTAATAAATTTTGTATTATATTGTATTTTGGAAAAAATTATTTTAATTATTCATTTTACTGGTGTAAAATATTTTTATTGAGTAACTTGTTTCAAAGGTTTTTTATCTATTTTGGTTGGAATTAAATAGGCATTCTGGTCTTGGCCAAAAGGTTAATATGATATAATCGAAGAGAGTTTTCCTTTTGGAAATTTTAGTAGATGAAGAATTAAGAATACATGATCTAAAATTTAATTTTTTAATTAACTTATTCACATTTAAATAATAAAAAACATCCATTTTAAGGAACTTTGTCATTAAATTATTGCTTCAAAAAAGTGACTAAAAACAGGAATGCTTTATGGATGTAAATTTATTAAGACCAGAATTAAAAGAAAAATATATTAAACTGAGAAAGATTATAGCTGGCTATCCTAATCTTTTAGTAGCCTATTCTGGTGGAGTTGATTCGGCTTTTTTACTTAAAACTGCTTTTGAAGTTTTAGGTAACCGGGTTCTGGGTGTCATTGGTATATCTCCCTCCCTGGCAAAACGAGAGTTGAATGAGGCTAAAAGCTTAGCTGAGAAATTCAATTTACCTTACATTACTATTGAAACCCACGAATTAGAAGATGAAAACTATGCCCGTAATCCTGAGGATCGCTGTTATTATTGTAAAAAAGAATTATTCACCGAACTTTACGATTATGCCCGGGAGCACGGATTTCAGTACGTGGCCGATGGAACCAATCAGGATGATGTTGGAGATTATCGTCCAGGTAGAATGGCAGCCCAAGAATTAAAGGTGGTCAGCCCTCTTCAAGAAGCCGGTCTGACCAAACAAGATATACGAGAGCTGTCCCGTTTTTCAGGTCTACCCACATGGGATAAACCTGCCCTGGCCTGTTTATCCTCCCGTTTTCCGACTGGAATAAGAGTTACTCAAGAGGCATTACGCCAGGTAGAACAAGCCGAAGATTATCTGTATTCTTTAGGTTTTAAAATTATTCGAGTGCGACATCATAAAGATTTAGCACGTATTGAAGTCGGTCCCAATGAAATTGCACGATTCGTAGATCCTGAAGTCCGAAAGAAAGTCAATGAAAAATTTCGGGAACTGGGATATAAATTTGTTACTCTGGACCTCGCCGGATATCGAATGGGTAGCTTAAACCAGTTAATTACCGTTGAAGAAAAAAGGTTTGAAAAATAATTACCTTTTATGGTTTATACGTTAGAATATTCGTTTTACAAAGATAATCCAGAAATTTTTTGCCAATCTATGTGGATACCCGATACTAATTTTAATCAAATTCGATCCGGGAGAAATAACTTTCAGGTTTTTCAAGAGATTGTTAAAAAAGCAGGTATGGACCAAAATCAGATTGCCTGGGCCGAACAGGTTCATGGGTGTGAAATCAAAAATGTGAATTCAGCAGGTTTATTTAAGAATTGTGATGGGTTAATTACGAGTAATTCAAAAATCGGCCTGGCTATCCGAACAGCAGATTGTGCTGCAGTAATGGTTTATGATCCTGTACAAAAAGTTATTGCTAATTTCCATGTTGGATGGCGTGGAGCACGGTTAGGCATCATTTCCAGGGGAATTCAGAACTTGCAAGAAAAATACTATAGTAAACCACAGGATCTCTTAATATCCATAAGCCCATTTATCCGAGCGTGCTGTTATAGAGTTGGGCCTGAGTTTCATCAGTATTTTGCTCCCAAATATATCAGACACTATCAAGGATTTTTGTATCTCGATTTACGTAAGATCATTCTCGATCAACTACTTATTGCGGGCTGTGAAAAGACTCAAATCGATTGGTGTGATCATTGTGTTTTTTGTCATAGCGATGGCTACCCTTCATTTCGTCGTACAAAAACTTTTAATCGAATAATTCATATCATAAAACGGGAGGAATAAAAATGAGAAAACTGATGAGTATTTTACTTTTGTTCATTTTTCCTATTTTGCTATTTGCCAAAGAACCACTTGATGCAGGTTCGAAGTTTTTAAATTTTGAAATCAATCGCGCGACATTGATTTCCGGTGGATATTTTTTACAGGATTGGTTGGTTATCCAAGCAGGAATTGGTTTCGCTGTTAACCGGGAAACGGAAACTAACGGCTTTGCTGTAAAATTAGGGGTAGATCAATATTTGGATGCCGGCAAGATATCGCCATTTGCAGGTGGGTATGTCAGGTTCGATATAAATCCTGACGCCTTTGGAGAAACTTATTGGGAAGGTTCTCGCTTTGTTTTTGGCGGACATTGGGGTTTGACCTATTTCTTACTCCAGGACCTTTCTATTACAGGTACTATAGGTACTGAATTTCAATTTAATTCTCCCAAGAATATGGATAGTTCCACAAATTTTACAACATTTACCTCGGGTGTTCAAATACGATTTTATTTTTAATTTTTTTGTTTAACTTTGGTGTATTTGTTTTATAAAAATGCTAAGATTATAAATCAACGCAAACTCTTATAAATCATGATTAATAATTGAAAAATCCCTGCGTATGAAATTAAACCAAATTTTTAAGTTTTTATAATAGATATTTTATCAAATTTTAACAATTATGTGTATTAAAGCGGGTGATAATTTCTCCCGCTTTTTTTATTTCTGTTTCCAATTTTCTTGTACCAGATCGTATATTTTCTGTCTAATTTTTAAATATTTATATGTTTTTAAAGAAAAAAGTATTTGTGTAAGGTTGTTTATCTAATGCCTTGCTTTGATGAATAATGAGAGAGGAAGGAGAAGAAATTGGACTTAATGAAGGCTATTTTATTAGGGATCATCCAGGGATTATCTGAATTTTTACCAATTAGCAGTTCAGGGCATCTTGTTTTGGCCGAAGAGATACTTCACTTTAAAGAAGGTGGGTTAGCATTTGAAGTTTTTGTACACTTTGGTACCTTGTTGGCAGTATTCTGGGTATTTAGAAAAGATTTTATTAGAATGATAACAGCTTTACCATTTATTTTTCATTTGAGAAAGGGTAAGCTTGACACTGAAAGAAGAGATTACGCCTGGCTTGCTATTTTTATTTTTGTAGGTTCCATTCCTGCTGCGGTGATTGGTATTTTATGGGAAGATACGATCGAACAATTATTTGAAAGCCATGTTCTGGTATTGTTTATGCTTTTTGTGACAGGACTGATTATGTTGAGTTCACGTTTTGTCAAAGAAAGAAAAGAAAATATGAATGTAAAAGAAGCTTTTTTAATCGGAATTGCTCAAGCGTTTGCTATCATACCTGGAATTTCAAGATCAGGCTCCACAATTGTTTCCGGCTTATGGATGGGCATAAACCGGGACCGTGTGGCACGATTTTCTTTCCTGCTCTCTTCGCCTGTAATTATTGGTGCTACTTTGCTAAAATTGAAACATCTGCTAGAGAATCCCCCTGCTTCTTCAGAAATTATTCATCTCTCTGCGGCCACAATTGCAGCAACTATTTCAGGTTATTTTGCTATTGTTTGGTTATTGGAAGTAATCAAACAAAAAAAATTACAGTGGTTTGGGCTTTACTGTATTGGTGTGAGTATAATTGGTCTAATAGTTGTAAATGTATAAGCAAAATATATTTTTAAATTAATATGGATTGTGAGTTAATTTTTTAGTGATTGTTCAATTGTCTAAATTAATGATTTCGACTGAATTTAATCCATTTCCTTTAATTAAAATTTCATTTCCCGCCTCAACCTCTTTTGAAATCTCATTAGTTTATTTTTATGACTACTAGCATAAAAAAATACAATCTACCTGATAATGTAAAGTCATTGCAACACCATACTGTCGAAATTTTGTAATTTGTGTTGATATAATAGTCAACAGTTTGAGCTGTTAAATATAAGGTGATTTTTATAACCACTTGTTCTTCATAATATTAGATCACTTGGCATAAATTTTGAATTAAACATTTTGGAATTAGATAGCAAAAGACTACTGGAAAAAGATGGATATTTTATTTTTAGAGAAAACCATTTTTAAGATATTAAATTGTGAATCCCTTAAAACTATTGAAAATTTAAACTTAAGGAGGATTTAAAATGGGTCAGCAACAATTATTGCTTATTGTGTTAGGAGTCATCATTGTTGGTATTGCAATTGCAGTCGGTGTAACTATGTTCCAGAGTAGTGCAGTAGATGCAAATCGCCAGGCCGTCATCAGTGATCTGGCTAATCTTGCAGCTAAAGCACAGAGGTATTACAGAACACCTTCGGAATTAGGGGGTGGATCGCAGAGCTTTGATAACTTTGCCTTAAGTCCCCTTGATACGGGTAATGCAAATGGTAGCTATAGCCTAACTACTACCCAACCTAGTGGAGCTAGCTATGTAAAGGGAAGTATTGATCCTGTGACTAATACCAGTGGTACTGTCTATATTGTGGGTTGCGGTAAAGAGACCGGTAATGATGGAACAAATCCGGTAAAGGCTTATATTACTGTAACTCCGACCAGTATGTCGACGTCTATATTGAATTAGTATGATAACAAATTCGAGGCGTCACAGAGCGCCTCGTATGTAATTTTTTGAGATGAGCGAGCCTCATCTCGAATTGAAGAGAATCCCGCGCTCGCGGGATTTTTTAAACTTTGCTTAGTTGAAAGGGGTGCGGTTAAATCATGGCTGATTTTCGGTTCGAGGGAATTAATAGTTCTGGACGTGTTGTTTATGGAATCGTTTCAGCCGATTCTTATGCCGAAGCAAAGAAAAAGATTAAATATTTGGCCTCACGTCATCGGCTAAAAATTCAGCGTATTTTAAAACGCAGAACCTTTATTTATAAAGTCCAGAGAGAAGATGAAAAGCCCATAAAAGGCGAACAGAAAGCATTCACAAAGGAAGATGTCAGGCAAGCTTTCGAAAAGTTAGGATACAAAATAATCAGCATACAGCCTAAAATAGTCGATTTTAAACTTAAACCACCAACAACAGATATTATCACTTTCGTACGAGTTAGTGCTGATATGTTAAAGGAAAAATTGCCCTTTAATGAAGTGTTACAGCTTCTAATTCATGATATTCAAAATCCAACGCTTCGAGATGCACTAAGGGAAATTAATAATGATCTAAGGCAAGGCAAAGATAGTGAAGAAGCTTTTATCAAGCAAGAGAAAGTATTAGGCCGTTTTACAGCACGTATGTTGGGCCTTGCTTCGAAAAGCGGAAATATGGCTGATATTTATGAAAGCACAGCCAAATTTCTTGAGAGACAGGCTGAATTCCGAAAGAATATGAAAAGCGCTCTTATCATGCCCCTTTTTACACTTATAATTCTGTTTGGAGCAGTAATTTTTTATGTGGCTTATATTTTTCCTGAAACAGCAAAACTTTTTCAAAAACTGGGTTCTGAATTACCCCCTATGACGGCGGCAACGCTTGCATTGAGTGATTTTTTAGTTGCAAATATGTGGAAAATTTTGGGAGCACTTGTCATTGGATTTCTGGGAATTATCTATTTTCTTCGTACACCCAGGGGGCAGTTTCTTAAGGATAAATATGTCATTAGACTCCCAATTCTGGGAACATTAATTCATAAGACCACAATTGAAATTTTCTGTAGAGTTCTTTATGCCCTTTATAGTGGTTCGGGAGAAAATGTTGATGCCATCAGGTTAGCGGCCGAAGCCTGCGGCAATAAATATATGGAACATCAAATTAAATATGTTGCTATTCCAATGATGTTAAGCCAGGGAAAGGGTTTGGTAGAGTCTTTAGAAGCTACAGGTGTTTTCACCAAAACCGCATTAGCTCGCTTTCACTCGGGAGCCGAAACAGGAACTGTGAAAAAAACAGCATTACAAATAGCCAATTTTTATGAAAGAGAAACCGTGTACAAGTTAAAGAATGTAGTAGAATTTGTACAACTCGCTGTTGCCATGATTATTATGGTTGTGATCACGGCTTTAACTTTAGTTTCTTCTGAAACAGCTTTCATTAGTCCAAAGTCACCTTACGGTTAATAAAGCGAAGAATAGGCAATGAGTATTCATACGAAAATATTACAGTCTTCTGATCTGAAGCAAAGCATAGATTTAAGCGATCGATTGGGGATTACTCTTCTTAAGAAGGGTATCATCGATTTAGAAATGCTGGAGCAGGCTATCAGAATTAAAGAAAAAGAGGAACCAAGTGAACGTCGCAGTTTGGCACAAATTCTTGTTAATGATTTTCAACTAGATTATGATAAAGTTTATCGTGAAGTCTGTCAATTATATGGTTTCAGAGAGATTTTTGTCAAAGATGAAAATATAAACACTGACCGCATAAATTTTATGCGTAAAATGCTGGAGCCTTTGCCTGAATCAATTCGTGATTTGATGAAGAAGGAAAAAATTCTGGTTTACAAATATGACGAGAATCACCCATACAAAATCATTCTTTTAGCTGCAGATCCTACAAGTAAAAATGTACCCGTTGTAGCAAGGGCAATTGGAGCTAAGCTTTATGAGGTTTGTTATGTGCAAAAGGAAGACCTTGATGGTCTAGTGATGGCGGTCTTTCCGGAAGAAAACGAGTATTTAAAGGAACTTGAGGATCTTACTCTTGAGATTGAGTCGCTTGCAGAGGAAGAAGAACCTCTTGATGAAGAGGCTATTGAATCGGAAATCAATAAAAGTCTTTTGGTCAATCTTGTAGAAGGAATGTTGGTTGAAGCTGTTAAACGTGGTGCTAGCGATATTCATGTGATTCCAAGGGATACTCGTACAACTGAGATTCATTTTCGGATAGATGGTAAGCTTCAGCTATGGTATTTGCAAGAGGGAGTTAGGCCCGAAGCACTTGCGGCTGTTATTAAAGATCGATCGAAAAATATTGATAGATTTGAAAGAGAACGAGCCCAGGATGGTTTTATTCAGCGTAAAATTGACGGACATTTTGTCCGTTTTCGCGTTTCAGTGTTGCCTATTGTAGGTAAAGATTTTCAGTATAAGTTCGAAAGCATTGTAATAAGAGTTTTAGATGACCGTAAGGTTATTACTGATCTGGATAAATTAGGTTTTCAAGGTTTGGCCAAGGAATCTTTCTTAAAAGCTATTTCCAAACCTCAGGGTTTAATCATTGTTACAGGTCCAACAGGTAGTGGTAAATCGACTACTTTAATGGCGGCCTTAAGTCATATTATTAAGCCAGAAATTAATGTGCTCACGGTAGAAGATCCAGTGGAATATATCATTCCAGGTGCCCGTCAATTAAAAATTGGTCCAAAAAATGACTTTGAGCAAGCATTGCGTGCCATTTTGCGTCACGATCCCGATGTGGTTATGGTGGGTGAAATCCGAGACAAAGAAACAGCTGAAATTGCTATAAAACTAGCTAATACCGGTCATTTAACTTTTTCGACTTTACACACGAATGATGCACCCAGTGCCATCTCGAGATTATATAAAATGGGTGTGGAAACTTTTTTAATTGCCTATGCTATCAATATCATTATAGCTCAAAGGTTAATCCGACGTTTATGCGAGCATTGTAAACGTCCCATCCAAAATTTAGACCCGGCAATTCCTCTGGGTCTGGGTTTCACCATGGAAGAGATTGAAAATACTGTCTTTTATGAAGCAGTGGGATGTGACCATTGTAATAATGGCTATAAAGGTCGGATTGCCATTCATGAGGTGCTCTATTTTACAAAAGAAATTCGAAAAATCATTTTCAAAACAGGTATCGATATTGATGAGGAAGCCATTCGAACTCAGGCTATTAAGGATGGAATGTTAACATTAAGAGCTGCAGGAAGGGAAAGAATTAAACAAGGTATTACCACTTTAGAAGAAGTAGCCGGTGCTACGGCTGAGGATTAAAAAAATTAGGTAATAATTTATGAACACAGGACAAACATTGATTACTTTTGGAGCTTTTATGCTTTTGTCTGTCATAGTCTTGAATTTAAATCGTAACCTTTCTAATAATGATATATCATTAGCGCAAAACCGCTATCGGTTGGAAGCATTATCCTTATTGACTTCATACATCGAGCAAACATCACAATATTTTTTTGATGAAGCTTCTACAGATACCAGTAGCGAAAAAAGATTATCTGATTTTGCTGCGCCAGATCAACTTGGATTCGACTATAATGATAATGGTGAAATAGACGATTTTGACGATTTTAATAATTATACAATAATTGATACAGGAAGAAGTGGTGTGCGTTATCGAATTTCTTTCCAAGTGGATTATGTAAAATTACAGGGAAATCAAGCAGTTCATTCTAATTCTCGGGAGTATCATAAGCGAATGACCATTTTTGTTACAGATGATTATAACGACCCGGTGCTTTATAAATGGATTAATGGACAAAAAGTTAGAGATACTTTGAAGGTGAGTTTTGTACACAGTTATTGGTTTTATAATTAACATTAATAAACAAAGATAGAATGCTATGTCGAGTATTTTAGACATCATTGGGGGATCGATATTGGGTGGTTTGTTATTGTTAATTGCCATAACGTCGTCACATAATAGTATAGAAGCCTTTTACAATTATAATTCCGATGCCATTGTTCAACAAAATTTGACCCAGCTATCCAGAATCATAGAATATGATTTGCGAAAAATGGCTTTTGGTATCCCCGAAGCGCAACAACCTAATGTTCTTCAGATTGCCCAATCTAACCACTTGAAATTTATTGCTCAATTAAATTTAGATGCTGATAGCTTTTTACTTATTCCTGGAGTTTCACACTATGATAATATTCCCGATACTATTGAATATGTTATTACGCCAGCCGAGGAAATAGATTTTCCAGACACTTCCGTCACAATCTATGAAGTTAGACGTACAATCAAAATTTCTACCGGAACAACACATACTTCCATAATAGGCCGGATAGGAAATAATGATGTATTCAGATATTTGAATCAAATCGGTGATCCTGTTCAGGTGATTTCTGCCACTAAAATGGTAGAAGTTACTTTAACAGCCTTTAATCCAAAAGTTGTTTTGAGTCCGGAGTTGGTCAGTGCAGATATCTATCAAAATATTCAGGATGTGGAGCTTAGGAAAAAAGAGGTCCGGCGCCTTTTAAGAGCTTCGTACTGGCGACAAACCCGTTTGGTTTCAAGAAATTTACGGAGGTAATGAGGGGATCATGGTAGGTAAGGGAGCAATAATTGCTGTTTTCGGATTTGCTTTGGCTTTTTCTGTTTATCAATTACGAATTAGTAGGGCAGTGATCTCAACAACTGACAATTTCAATCAGTACTATATTGAAACATTAGTACACCAAACCGCTTTAAGTGGAATGAATTTTGGAATAAATAAAGTATGGAAAGAAGATTGGACTTCGGGGAGTTTCCAATTAGTGTCTAATAGTTGTAGTACGCTGGTTACCGTAAATCAAATTGGAACAGATACAGTAAAATTGAAAGCGTTAGCCTGGAAAGAGGTTTTTGATAAAGATGCTATTGGAACACATGATTTAGTTAAAGAAATCCGGGATTCGGTTGTTGCCTATTTCTCGTATAGTATTCCCATCTCAAGATATTTTTGGTTTACTAACCAGGAAGCTGGGGTGTATTGGATTACTGGAGATACAGTATGGGGTCCAATACATACCAATGGTGTATTAAGAACTTCTGGTTCTCCAACTTTTTACGGAAAAGTCACCGCTTATCGGGGTATTGCTCCCGGACCATCAACTGGTGGCAATCGAGCTAATTTCTATGGTGGTTGGGAAGTTGGTGTTTATAATGAACTTCCAACCGATATGAGCCCTTTAATTGATGCTGCAAATATAGGAAATGGTGATGCTCCGGTAAATACTAAAAGTATTTATAATCAGAATACCACTTTTGAATTTCTACCCGATGGGAAAGTCATTCGAACTGTTGGCTCAAGTGCTCCCGACACGGTACTTCTTTCTGAAATTGCACCTAACGGTGTAATTTATTCTACTGCAGATATTCATGTGAAAGGGGTTTTAAATGGACAGGTAACTATTTATTCAAATGATGATATTTGGATTGACGACAACATCGTTTATGCCAATGACCCTAATGTTGATCCGAATTCAGATGATTTATTAGGGTTGATAGCAAAAGATAATATTATTGTTAGTGAAAACGATCCTAATAATGATGATGTGGTGATCCAGGCTTGCTTAATGGCTATTAATGGTTCTTTTTATGCGGAAAATTATTCCGGGAGACCAATAGCAGGAACGCTTACAATTACGGGAAGTATCGTACAAAACCGAAGAGGTGCCATAGGTACTTTTGAGCGATGGTCTAATTCCATAACTCACGGATTTAGTAAAAGGTACCATTTTGATCCACGTTTAAAAAACATTTCGCCACCGCATTATCCCTATGTACGAGAATTGCATTTGGTAAGTTGGTGGGAATAAAAAAGATAGAAAATGACAATGAACAATCTAAGTGAAATTATTAAGGCTTCGAAAGTATTGCTAATGAATTTAAGTCAATCGATTCCTTCTACATTGCATAGTGTGGAGAAACAGAAATATATTGGGGAAAAAATAGTTCTGGCATTACCTGAGAATCACCGACTTTTATTGCGAAAATTGATCGATAGTTTTCTTTTTAAGATGCGTGAAATGGAGGCATCGGATATTGATTTTGGTGGCTGGGGATCGAATAAAATGGTATGGTTGCGAATTCATGGTCAGAAAAAGCCGATGTTGGAATGGGGAACTTATGAATATGAAGAGACGGACATACTGATACAAAATTTGCTGATGGAAAGCCAGATGAATATTTTACATAATAAAAGAAGTGTTGATTTTACTTACATTTTGGATGGTTATGATGGAATGCCTGCTCGTCATCGGGCCAATGCTTATTTTGAATTAAATTCACTTGCCCTGAACATGCGAGCTATCAGTACAAAAATCTGGCCCTATGAATCTTATAATTTTCATTCCAACGTAACAAAAATTTTTAGCCTATCTCATACCAAGGAAGGATTGATTCTGATTACTGGAATTACTGGTTCAGGAAAAAGTACTACTTTGGATTCTATTGTTGATTTAAACAACCGAACCGTGAATGGACATATTATTATTATTGCGTCTCCGGTGGAATTTGTTCACAAATCTAACAAATGCATCATTAAACATCGCGAGGTTGGATCAGACACGTTATCTTTTAAACATGGAACAATCGAAGCATTACGTCAAGACCCTGATATTATCATCATTGGGGAAATGAGAGATCCTGAAACCATTATGGCAGCCCTTGAAGTAGCTGATAGTGGACATAAAGTATTTTCTACTTTACATACTTCTTCTGCCGTGGAAAGTATTGATAGAATTATAGGGGAGGTGCCCCCTATTGAACAAGAAAGAGTAAAAAACCGTCTGGCAGATGTTTTAAAATGCGTTGTTTCACAAAAACTTGTACCCAGTTTAGATGGAAAGCGGGTTCTGGCAAGGGAGATTATGGTTATGATTCCATCTATTAAGGCTGCAATAAAAAATAATAATACAGGTGAAATATATCAGATGATTGCCGAAGGCGGGAAATATGGAATGATTACGATGGAGCAGGATTTACGAAGACTGTTTCTATCAAGAAAGATATCAATGGAAACAGCATTAAATTATGCAAACAATAAGAGGAGAATGCAACAACTCCTTGACAGTCTTTAATATATAAGGACTTGAAAAGATGTATAAAAAACGTAGAAATTCAGCGAAATATGCAATTGGAATATATGTTGAAGGTGAATATTTGCAAGTTGTGTGTTTATCGAAAAAGGGCAAAAAGATTCGTTTAGTCGATGCAGAAATTTTAAAATTGGCAGAACGATTAGAAACCGTCACCTCTGAAAATGAAATAGTATTTGAGTCTGTTGATGTATTAGAGGGGGATACAGTATCTTCAAATCCACCTCCAGATATGCCGCAGGATAGTTTTGTGTTTACAGAATCTGAAGAGAAAAAACAGAAAGATAATATCGATATATTAGAAGAAATTTTGTCTAAATACTTATCCAAAAAGTATCAACTCTCTATAAGCCTTGCTGAACCGCAAATCTATTATGCTTATTTTAATACCGATTGGAATTTGCAGGGAGACAAACTAAAAAATCGTATTATCCAGGAACTTTCAAAGGAACGGCAGGTTAGCACGCGGTTGAAACCGGATGATTTATTTATAATAAAGCTGTCTGATGATCGGATTTTAGCCGTTGTCAGAGATACCAATATTAATTTGATAAATTTGATTGAAACAGTTCAAAAAAATCTTGGACGAAGGCTACCTTATATTTCTTTCATCGAAAGTGCTGAAATCTCTCTAGTTAATCTTGTTAAAGAGAATTATCATTTTAAAGATGATGATATTAGTGTTATTGTTTATGTGGGACATGAGTATAGCCGATTAATTTTCCTCAGAGGAAATGATATCCACAATATTTCATATATAATTGGAGCTGGCCTGGATTCTGAAAATATTGCAAATACTATTTTCAGTCGCATATTATTGGAACAAGATAATTTAAATTTACCCAGATTGGATAACATTATTCTTGCTGGCGAAGCTTATGAAGTTCAACTTGACGCATTTCTAAAACAAAAATTGTCTGATGAAATTAATATTGATTATATCAAATTTCAGAAAATAGATGTTTCAGGTATTGATCCATTATTGTCAAAATATGCAGTTGCGATCGGTGCTGCTCAAAGAGTATTGGACAGTTCAAATCCCGTTTTACTGAATGTGGATCTTACTCCATTTGAAGTTAGAGAAAATCAGAAAAAATTTAAATTAGGTGCAGCAGGCTGGTTTTTACTGCTTTTGATCCCTTTCCTGGCATTCTTTACTACTATAAAAACCAGTTACCAGCACCGGGAACTAAATCAAATTATAAGCCAGGTGCAATTTAATCGGTCTGAACTCTCTCATCTGCAAGAAATTGAGATGCGTTTAAATGTCCAAAGAACCAGGTTGGCTAATTTAGATAAAGCCTTGCAGATTCTGGATACTTTAACTGTAGGCACAAAAACCTGGAGTACTTTTCTTAAAAATCTGGCGGATTATTGTAAAAGTATAGGTGATATCTGGATAACAGAAGTAAAACCCAGCAAGGAAGATCAAGTTGTATTAAGTGGTTACTCCATTTATCGCAATAGAATACCCCGAATGGCCAGGGCTTTAGGTAATGCGTCTCTCCAAAAAGTTGAGGTACAGGAAATCCGTAAAAGAAAAGTTTATCATTTTGAAATTGTGGTAAAACTACAAAAGAAATAGGAGGATCTGTTGTCCTATAAAACCAGAAATATTATCATATTATCAGGTTTTACACTTATTCTGCTGGCTTTTATTGGATTTGTGAATCTTTATTACTATCCACAAAAAATTAAAAAAGCACAAAAAGAAAATGAGGAATTAAAAAAGAAGATCAGTTCTCTTGAAAATATTGAATCCGAATTTATAAAATTAAAAAAACTTATTGAAAAAAAGGAAAAAATGCTAACCAATTTGGATAAAAAAATTGTTTCTAAAGTTACTTCCGCAGAAACTTATGAATATCTAAATCAAATTCTTAATTATGTTGGATTCATAGAATTTAACCTCTTCTATGGGGGCACTGAAAAACAAAATGGTTTTGGTTACAACCTTTATGTAATTAAAGGTGAAGCACCTTTCAATCGATTATATAAATTTATCTGGTACATTGAAAGAGGGCCATGTATTTATAAGATTAAAAAACTTAACTTACGAGGTGTAGAAAGCAAAGATGCTGAGACGGGACATCCAAAACTTATTATTCCTTTCGAGATGGAAATTCAAGCTTATTTTGCTGAAATAGAAGATTTGCCTTCTATACATCGAACATTACGAAGTGTGCGCGTGCAAAAAGCCATTAACCCATTTTATCCGTTTATTTTACGGAATTTACCACCTAATACAGAGAATTTAATTGAAATTGAGAGGGCTGAATTAAAGGCGATTGTTCCCGGGAAGATTTTGGTAGCTGATTATGGAGGTAAGATTCATGTACTGAAAGAGGGTGATCCTGTTTACCTAGGTTATTTAACCAAGATTGATATGGAAAATAATCAGGCGATTTTTACTCTGAACAAAGGAGGCGTTTACGAAAAATTTGTGTTAAAATTACGATTTGAAAAACCTATAAACTAGAGAGAAAAAATTATGCGAAAGGGGATCATAAAAATATTAGTTGGAATTCTTATCATATCATCATATCAGGTGTCCTGGACCCAAACGAGACGATTAAGGGAACTAAGGCAGGCATATGTAGCTCCGGAGGAAATTGTTTCCTTTTCTAAAACGACATCATTTAGTCAGGCGCTTATAGTATTCAATGAATTAAGTAAAAAATTTCTGGGAAAAATTATTATTGACCCGGAAAGGAGAAATACACCGATTGGCATTGATATTGAGAAGATGCACTGGCTGACGGCATTTGAAATAATATTAAAAGAGAACAATCTTTGGTATGAAGAATATCCCGAATATCTAAAAATTGTTTCTTTAGTAGATAGTAGTAAAACCATGACAGAGGAAGAACAACAGGCCGTTTCCAAATTTTTATCCAGAGAAGTGGAGATATCGGCCATATTTTTTGAAGCTGATGGATCAAAGTTACGGCAGGCGGGAATGAGCTGGGATATTTTTCGTGGCCGGGACTTGAATGCCCGGGCAAAAATGAGTGCAATGGATAATCGTGGTGGGCTTTTAGAACTTGATCTGGATCCAAATCTGGAATTTGGAGATATTCTGGCAGTATTCAAAACTCTAGAAAGCAATCAAGTGGGAGAAGTTATCGCCAGTCCACAAATTACGGTTCAATCTGGTCAGGAGGGGCGAATCCAGGTTGGCAGTGATATTGCCGTCACTTTACGGGATTTTGCTGGCAATGCAGTTACCCAGTTCTTTTCTACAGGTTCTATTATCAAAGTTATACCAGAGGTGATCCACCTGGATACACTTGACTTCATTCATTTAAAATTGGAAATCGAAAGAAGTAACACCGCTACAGGAGAAGCTGGGTTGGAGATTAAAAAAACCAAAGCCGAAACATCTGTATTACTTTTAGATGGAGAAGAAACAATAATAGGTGGACTTTATGTAAATGAAGAATCAACAAACCGAGAAGGGGTTCCTCTTCTAAAAGATTTACCCTGGTGGTTTTTTGGGTTGAGATATTTGTTCGGATATGAATCTAAAAATTATATTAAGAAAGAATTGCTTATTTTGTTGAAAGCCGAATTGCTTCCTACGCTTACTGAAAGAGCCAAACAACGACTTTATCAGATAAAGAATCGTGAACTACTGCGGGAGAGTCGTAAAAAGTTCCTGGAACGATTGAATTCTTTAAAAAAACAGAGTAAAGCGAAATATTAAAAATCCGAGGTGAAAAGGATGTCTGTCATAAAGATTTTCACTGGAATGATTTTATTATCTGTTATTTTATTGGTTTTAATTCAATGTGATACACCTGCCGAACCAGAAAAAGATTCGGAAAATAAGGTCATTTTAGCCGGACAAGTAGTCGATAAAGAAAAAGCAACACCCGTAGAAGGGGCAATCGTGCGGTTACCCGATTTTATAACTTCCAGTCCGCTCTTGACAGATTCATTAGGAAGGTATACATATGAATTTGAATCGGATCAAACGTTTGAAATACAGATTTTTGCTTATAAAGAAAATTTTCGTTCAGATACCATTTCCGTTTTAATTGTCCCTGGCAGAACGGTTAATGTTCCTCTTTTAATCCTAGCTCCTGTGGGAGAGGGTCTAAAAAACAGTGGCGAAGCAGCCAGCATTATTCTTGCATCCATTTCTCGTGAAAATATTGGAGTTCGAGAAAGCGGTTCTCCTGAAACAACCGAAATTACATTTGAAATACAGGATTCCACTGGAATTCCCATCGATCTGCAACATCAGGTAATGGTTCATTTTAGGGTGGGTGCAGCACCCGGTGGCGGTGAGTTCATTTATCCTGAAAGTACGATGACTTCTTATATTGGACAGGCAACAGTAAATCTATTTAGCGGTACAAAATCAGGAGTGGTTCAGATATTAGCGGAAGTACAAATAAAAGGAAAAACATTAAGGTCACAACCTGTGCCAGTGACCATTCATGGCGGATTACCTGATTCAGCTCATTTTAGTGTTGCTGTTATGAAACAGAATTTTCCAGGATTTAATATTTATGGTCTTACTGATGTGGTGACTGCTTATGTGGGAGATAAATATGGCAATCCAGTAAAACCCGGGACAGCAGTCTATTTTACCACGACTGGTGGTTTAATCGAGGCATCAGCTTTAACGAATGAAGTTGGCCAGGCGAGTGTTAGTCTGATTTCTTCAGCCCCTAAGCCATATCATCCAGAACTTGGCGCAGGTTTTGCTACGGTTACGGCTCGAACGGCTGATGAAAAACAAAATAATATAGAGGCACATACCATCGTTCTGTTTTCTGGAATTCCGCAGATCAGTGTAGATCCGGATTCCATATCAGTACCTAATGGTGGAAGCCAGACCTTTACCTATTTTGTCCATGATCAGAATAAAAACCCTTTAGCCGAATACACAAATATACAAGTTGCTGTCGAAGCCGGTGATGTAAAAGCTGTTGGAGATATCAATGTCACGTTACAGGATACACAGAGCAAGGATTGGACTGTATTTTCTTTTTCTCTGATCGACGCCAGACCAGATACTTTATTGCCAAATCCGGTTTCTATTAAAATTAGTACATCCGGTCCGAATGGGGCAGCGGAAATCTCCCTTTCAGGAGTTGCTAATTAATTAAGAATAAGATTACGTAAGTTGTTCATTTTGAGGATATATTTACATCTATTTCCGGTAGACTATCTCCATAATTATTTTTCGATTTCAACTTTTGCATTTAATTCCTGAGCGAATGCCATTAACTTCTCTTTAAGTTTTTTAACTATTTCCGGATAGCGATCGGCAATATTGTATCGTTCAGAGGGATCTACCTCTAAGTTAAACAACTCGGGCGTAGGTGGTTGATTCGGAGCAAGGTCTTCTCGCATGTGGCTGGAAATTCTCAACTTCCATTTACCTTCACGAATTGCCTCAAGGTTTTCTCCACGAAGATAGTAAAAAGTTTTTGTCGGTGAAGGAGTCCTGCCTTTTAAGAATGGTAAAAGATTGTTTCCATCAATGATTCGATCTTTGGGTACTTCTGCTCCGGCGGCGGTTAAAATGGTTACAAACAAATCCATGGAAGTAGCCATATCGGCCGAGACCTGTCCAGCAGGAATTTCTTTTGGCCAGCGGATGATGGCGGGAACTCTCAATCCACCTTCATAGGTGTTGGCCTTGGCGCCACGCAATAATCCTGGTGAACCTACATGCCACCGTTCATTGCCCTTTTGTAACATGCGTGGTGGCAAATTCAACCATGGACCATTATCGCTGCTGAAAATAAAAAGAGTATTCTCATCCAATCCTTCTTCTTTCAAAGTATTTAAAATACGACCAGCACTCCAGTCAATGGTTTCAATAACATCGCCGTATAACCCAGCCCGCGAAGTACCTCGAAATTTTTGCGAAGCCGAGATTGGCAAATGTGGCATGGTATAAGGTAAATAAAGGAAAAATGGTTGTCCTTTCGATTTTTTGATGAATTTAATAGCTTCTTCAGTATAGCGTTCCGTCAGGGTCGATTGTTCTACCGGTTGTTCAATGGGTTCCGTATTCCGATACAGTGCAAGTGGTCTTTTTGTTTTCACCCATGGAGGGATCATGTCATTGCTATACAACAGTCCGTAATAATAATCAAATCCTCTGTATGTAGGCATTAATTCCTTTTTAGCATGACCCAGATGCCATTTTCCAATGATTGCGGTCCGATAACCTTGCTTTTTCAAGAGTTGCGCTATAGTGATTTCAGAAGCAGGCAAACCATCTTTTGAATCTGGACCGAGGACCCTGGGCACACCACAACGCAATGGATAACGTCCGGTCAAAAGTGCTGCCCGGGATGGCGAACATGACGGAGCGGCAACATAAAAGGATGTCAAACGGATGCCTTCTCTGGCTATCTGATCCAGATTGGGGGTCCGAATTGTAGGATGTCCATAACAACTTAAATCTCCATATCCCAAATCATCGGCAAATAGAAGAACAATATTTGGCCGACTTTTGTTTTGCTGCTGTGTAGATTTAGAACAACCAGATAAAAGAAAACTAAGACCTCCCATACACATAAT
>CAYLYM010000054.1:0-25235 GCA_964387645.1 uncultured Calditrichaceae bacterium
TTACCAGAACACGCAACTGAACGTTGTTCAAAGAAACATTTTCGATCTTTTGTTCAGGCATCCCTAAAAAAACGCAATTACCGTCATAAGTGGTCATCTGAATGTTACTAAATGTAATATTGCGAATTTTCCCAAAAGATACATCTGGTGTCCTTTTTTCTATATCCATGAAAATTGGATAAGTGTTACTATTCCGATCTTTCGGTACATGATTTTCATCAAATGTTTCAATACTAATATTAGAAAATTGCAAGTTTTCAAAAACACCACCATCTTTCATAAAAAACGTAATACCATATTTAGTATTTCGAATAACAATATTGCTAAAAGCACAATTACGTATAATTCCAGTAGAACCAGTACCAAATTTAATCGCCGAATCATCACTAATGAGAACACAATTTGTCACTACCAGATTCTCTACTGGTTTGTCTTTGTAAGATGCTTTAGGACAAATAGCATCATCTCCAGTCTCAATATAACAATCTGAAATAAAAACATTCGACGAAGAAATCGGATCGATCCCATCTGTATTCGGCGCATCCTGGTCATTCACAATACTAATATTATGAATATAAACACGATCACAACGCACTAAACTGATATTGAACATGGGCGAATTTCGTATCTTCACATCGCGAATATATACATCCTGACACTCCTCAAATTCAATCAAACGCTCGGGACGTTGAAAGGGCCGTTTTTTACCTCGCCAGAACGTATCACCATTTCCATTAATAGTCCCCGTTCCAATAATTCCTATATTACTTGCTCCTTTAGCGAAAATCAAAAATAAAGGCTTATAATCCGACAATTTCTGACTACCCAAAATTACAGCATTGGGTTCAAGTTTTAAGAAAACATTATCCTTCAATTGAATGGTTCCGGTAAGAAAAGTTCCTCCAGGAATAATTACAGTACCACCACCGGATTGATAACAAGCATCAATGGCAGACTGTATAGCTTCTGTACACAGTGTTTCTCCGTCACTTCTCGCTCCGAAATCCGTAATAAAAAACACTTGAGCTTTTTCATCATTTGATACTGATAAACTGTTTTTGAAAAATACAAATAATAATAGCATTAAGTATATATTACCAATGCGCATCCATACATTGAAATGATTTTTGTGCATATCACTTCCTTTCTTTTTCTTCTCATTTACAATTTTCTGGATTTAATAAAAAATACTCAATTGAAATGAGAATATTGATCGAAATCAGGTCCAGGTTTACCTGCTCGCTCTCAAAATAATCTGATGATTAATATTGTTGAGTTATCATAAAAATGATATTGAACAATCACACTTTGATAGTAGTAATTCGAAAAAACAGGAACAATCATCTATATCATGTTTCATTAAGTGTAATGCCAAGAAGGAATTAAAATATGATTTAACGACAACAATCAGATGGGGGACCATATTTCTTCCAAAATAAATTCCCAATCCAAATCTATTGTACTTAAATGAATTTAATATTGAGATAAAAACCTTCTTCCAACCTTAGAAAAAAACCTATGGTTTAGTTTCTGTTTATTAAAAATATTGAAAAAAATCTAAAACTATGGTATTAGCCAATAAACTATAACATATTCCCTTAAAAGAGCCTGACACGAAATTTCTTCAAATTAACTATTCAATCATTTTAAAATTTATCTACTTTATTTATCTTCTTTAAAGAAACGCACTACCTGTTGTTTTAATGTTCCATCTGGCAGAACGTCGCAGATCACATAATGGTGAACATTCCCCAGCGGTCCATAGCGATTGTGTAAACCTGCACCGCCGCCGCCAGATACAGTGTAATTGACCCCATTGTAAGTGGCCGTGGAATAAGCATGAATATGACCTAAAAAAACATGG
This sequence comes from uncultured Calditrichaceae bacterium, assembly GCA_964387645.1. Classification (GTDB taxonomy): domain Bacteria; phylum Calditrichota; class Calditrichia; order RBG-13-44-9; family RBG-13-44-9; genus CAYLYM01. Next base: position 1,865 of record CAYLYM010000054.1, read on the forward strand.
GAAACATGATATTGACTCATTAAATCTGTAAATTGTTGAGAATATTCTTTATCCCAGGAGTGGTAAGCCCATTTTGAAATATTATAAGGTGGTTTGTGGGTCACCACGATGATTTTGAAATTTTTTGGCGTGGATGCCAATGTTTTTTCCAGCCATTTTAACGTTTCTTTATAAGGCTGAACAATTGTACAATTGTCTACTATAATGAAGCGATACTGACCATAATCGAAAAAGTAATTCAGGGAATTTTTGCCAAATAGTGCCTGGTATTCAATTGCCTTGCCGCTATCACCGTCATCATGATTACCTATAGCGATAAAATAAGGAATATCAGTATTTAGTAATGGAGGGATAAAATATTCCAAATATTCATGGGTGTAACCATGACGCACAATATCACCACTATTGATGACAAATGCCGGTTTTGGATCGAGTTGATTCACATGCTGAATTATTGACTGCCACATATCAAAATTGGAACGACTATCGCCCATTACGACAAACCGGAAACTGCCGTCTTTGCTATTCGGCTTGTTTCCTAACCTTTTTATATTTTTCTGAATATTAAATTTGTCCTGATATTTACTCAACTCTTTTTGAGCTTCGGCATATATTTCTTCTGGCGATTTTTTAACCAGATCCTTGGGATCAATCTCGTTAAGCGCCCCACTATCTACCAAACCAACTGCCTGAATCTGTCCATCAAGCCGTGCGTAGAATACCAGATCGCCAGCCAAAACCACCAATCGATCGCCAGCCACTGTCTTTGCAATCCAGGCATTTCTCGGTTCACCAGCACCTATTTTTTTTATTATTTTTAAAGTTTTATCCGGAATTTTATCTGAAGTAATTGGCTTTTTTGTCCCTTTTATTATCAAATCACCAGGTTCTTCACTGACACCGGTAGAATTATTACTATACTCCAACTCCAAGATTTTGGCATCTTTGGTAATTACAAAATCATAATCAGCTGGTCCTACTTCAGCTCGAATACTATATAAATCTTCTTTTTCCAATTGCCATTTTTCAATTTTAGCATTGGGAGGCGCTATACACCTGACAACATTCATTACTTCTTCTGTCGGTGGTTGCACATCCGCCTTTTCAATTGGCAATTCGTAAAACTCATTACCCGCAGGTCCTACCTCTACCCGCCAGTGCCCAATTCGCTTAGGTATTCCATCTGCAGCGAGTAGTGAAAAGAAAATAGAAAAAACAATAACAACCAGAATTATTCTTGGAATTTTCATATAGCTTTCTCCTTACAATAATCTGACGTTAAACTTTAAATACACTTAATCATTATTTTTTATAATTACAATACTTGGAAAAATATTTTTTGTAAATGTTCATTCTTCAGCATTGATCAGAGTAACCGTAAAAATACCAGGCCATTTGAAATAAGTACCATTAAACTAACTAATTGTTTCCTTTTTGTAAAAATAACATAAAGTCGACATAAAATCAAAACCAATCTGCATAATATAAAATATAAATGTTAAAACATTATTTTATAATAAACATTTCTAAACGCTTTTGTAAATCCTTAGCTACTTCCCGAATTTCTTCGGCCGAGGCTGGGGGCAGTTCACCTATCTTCGGATCCTTCTCGCTCACTTCTGCCTGCCTATAAAGAGCACTAATGGCTCGTAGTACTCTACTCTGTAAACCGGGAACTTTGTGGCCTTCTTGCAATACTTTCAATCCAAAAAATGCTTCGGCATGTATTTTCCAGATGATAGCGGTGCGGTGTAAAAGCGCCAGTCTCCAATAAAGGTCATCATATTGCCCTTGTGTCAGAAAAGGTCTGGCAATCTGTAGCCACTGTAAACATTCCTCCGCCATGGCAATAGCCGTATCCTTTTCTGCTAAAATTTTTTCAAGAATATCAGGATCCGGATGACTCAACTTTTCTTCCAATTCTTTGAAATAAGGTTTATCCGGCCACCATTTAGCCAACGTGCGCGATCGAATATGCCCATCGGCATAATTAAACTCGGGAAGTTTAGAATGATTAGTTATCCAGAACTTTTGCGAGAAAAAAGTTTTATTCACAATTTCGAAGGTAGGTTTCAATGCATTTTCAATCGCTAAAGTTGCACCACGGCCATAACGCTTTTCTGTCCATTCCTTCCAGATATCATTCGCCGTAATATCAGGATCCTCGGTTAGTCGATAAAGGGTGTAAAGATTTATCTCGTTTGGAGTATGAATGGCATCATATCCACCGTGATCCACCCGGGCATTATAACCGACCACACCCGGTTGCTTTAAGTCAAAACGCCAGCGATATTCAAAATATTCTGGACTGGTATATGGAATTCGATTTTTCCCAGTAAATTCCGAAGAGCAATCAAACTCTACAATTTGTTTATTCTGGGGAAATGCACCAATTAAAGGATTGTGAGGATAATAAGGATCCCAATCATGTGGCACACATTTTGATTGAACCATCACACCTGGATCGGATTTTAACAAACCTTCTTTTACCCACTCCAGCTCAATCGGTTCATAAAGAAAAGTACGGACGATGAAATCTTTCTGATATTTCTTACAAACCTTATAAATCGTATTAATCATTTTGGCAAATCGGTCCGGCTTGGACAATTTTGACTGGACCTGGGAATCCCGAAAAATACGATATTCGGTTTCATGGAAAGTAAGGATAAGTCCATCAAATTCAGGATAGTCCGTGAAAACTTGCTCATAACGTTTTTCCAGCCAATCCCAAAAACCCGATCGATCCATTTGTACAATGTTTTTTTCAAGGAATTTTTCCGGTACATTGTCTAATTCATGCACCCATATCCAGACATGCAATCCCAACTCGTGTGCTTTTCTTGCCAGCATTTGCAATTGCTCCCCCCGCTCCGTTCCATCATAAAGTTGTGAAGTTGTTCCTATCATACCGTGAGAGAAAACGACCGTATTAATATTGTATTGAGGTGCCAATTCCATGGATCGTAACACATATTGGATGTCTAATTTATGAAATTGCCAGGCCCGATAGGGAACAAGTGGTTTAGATTGACTTGAAACGACGGTTGTTAAAATAATCAATAAAAAAGTTAAAATATTATTGAACTTCATTTTTTACTCCGAAAATTTTATTACATATAAGATTGACATTTTCTATCACTTACGGGATGAAAAACCACCTTTAAATTTATTAATCTCATTAAAATTATATCAATTAACATTTAGGATTTAAACCAAAATAATCTAATATTAATTCGATATAAAAATTTTTCAATAGATAAAAAATCACTTATTAAAAAATAACAATTCAGGAATTTAAATAATGTAAAATAGTGTAAAATCATTTTAATCGAATAAATCTTTAAAAATACATTTATATTTTAAAACAAGAGGTAAAAAATAATTATCATTCCATTACAGACTTCTGAAAAAAACGGAAACAAATAATCCAGTATTTTTAAATAGAGATAATCTCAGAGCCTGAGTTTTCAAACGTGAAATTTTTAAATTATTTCTCCAATCTTTTCTTCAACTGTGCTTCATGTAAATTTTGTGGAAAGAGCTTTTGTGGAGGAATATTTTCGAACCAGATGCCATCGATTTCAATTCGAGAATTTTCATTGGTTTGAACACCGACTAGGTTAATTGAAGGAGGGCCAAATCCTTCAGGATATTTTTGCGGTTTACGAGCGCGAATATTCCAGAAAGTGCCGCGTGCCGCGCAATTTCTCCCCAGGGCACGCCCACCTCCACAGCGCCACAATCGGGTACCTTCGCCTACATCTATGTTGGTAAAAAGATTTTCATAAGGTGCCCGCTTGTGATGATCAAAGCACAGGTCGATACCTCTTCCATTGGAGATAACATTACCGGAACATTTGCTTACCGTGATATCGTGAATAAACCTTGTTCTGAAGTCAAAATCTGTAAATAAATTATCATCATCCGAAATATAAATTCCATGATGACCGGTACTATGGCGATTCTTATCGGGTTTTCGTTCTGATTCAAACACGACACCTTGAATGGTGCAAAATTTACCTGAGGCGAAAATACCACTGTCACTATTTTTTATTCTTACATTTTTTACCCAACAGTTTACCACATCGCTCAAAGCAATGGCATTAAAACCTAACTCAGTAAAGTGTCCCTGATAGTTTGTGATGGGAAATTCGAAGGTAAGATTTTCAATCCCAACTTCAACAACCTTTGGATTAAACGACCGGATTACTGGATGCCAATTTAAGCGCACATCAAAGCGTAAAGGACGGTCGAAATAAATGCGATCTTCCTGTATTTTCTGAATGGTAAACACCAGGGAGGCATGGGTTCTTCCCAGAAGTTTGGCGACATTTCCAGGGTCATTGGAGTAGAGATGGTAGGCCAACAAATTATCAGGATTATCTTTCTGGTAAATCTCGACTCGCTGTCCGATCCGCAAGCTTTTAATCGATGAAACCCGAAGTGATCGATCCCCTCGCTCGGCTTTTTCAATTACATTCGCCAGAATCTTTGATCCATAATTGCCTTTTATCCAGAGAAATCCACCAGACCATGAGTAATTGGAAGTAGGTCTTCCCTCAGTGGTGGCACCCCAATTGGGTCGGATGTCATTTAAATACTTTGGGAAAAATAAAATTGTTTTTTCTGGTCCAGCTCCGCGCAGCACAACATTGCTCTTTTTAATCTCAATAATATCTGTGATTTTATAACGGCCAGGTGGAATGAATATAGCCCCACCCTGAGTTTGAAAAATAGCTTTTAAGAATGCTTCCGTGTCATCATGTACGCCATCTCCCACCGCACCAAAATTTTTTACATTAGACATTACTTTTAACTCAGGAATGGATTTTTCCCCCGAATGATAACCAGCATATGAAAAATCTGGCAGGCGACTCCGGGGAGACCATTTTTCTCCCTCCTTTCCCCAAAGTTTTGAATATTCTTGTGAAAACAGGTGGAGCGTTAATATAAGCAAAACAGCTAAAATGAATTTTATTGAAGAATTAAAATTCCACATTGCTTACCTCTGTTAATGTAGAATGGATATAAAAAATTTTCATTTAAAAAGGCCCTGGATTATTAATCTTTGTAGCATTTCTGACCGCACCAGGCATCTCCCCTCGAATTCCTTTTTCCGGTAAGGCATCTCCACTCTCACGGTCATACCAATCGTGAGTCAGGTTTTTTGGAACACTATCGCCTGTTTCCTCTTGCCAACGTAGCATTACTTTTCGCATCTCCTCTAAAACGTCTCGGTACTCTGGATTATTCACAAGATTCCTGGTCTGAATAGGATCTTTTGTGCAATCAAAAAGCTCTTCCCTGGGACGGGGCGCCAGAAAAATATCTTTTTGTACTTCAGTTAGTTTACCTTTGTCTCGCCATTTCTTCAAAGCCTTATGTGACGGGCTTTTAATCGAATCTACTGGACCACAATTGGGAAACTGAGGACGATTGTTTATTACATATAAGTATTTTTCAGAACGCACCATACGCTCGTGAGCCTCAAAATCGTGCCAATTGTGTTCCGCAAACACATAGTTACGGAATTTTGCCGATGGTTCTCTCAAAAGTTTAGTGAAACTTCGTCCCTGAATACTTGATACTGGTTGGATTCCCGCCAGCTCTAATATGGTAGGAGCAATATCAATAGCACTGATCAAGCTTTTGCAAACGCTACCTTTCTTCTTTATTCCAGCCGGCCATTTGATGACGAAGGGCGTCTTCATTCCACTATCATAAACTCGCGTTTTACATCGTGGAAAGGGTCGACCATTATCCGCCATGAATATTATCATAGTATTTTCTAAAACTCCCTGACGGGCCAATTCCTTCTCTACTTCTCCTACAAAAAAATCTAACCGGGCAATCTCATTATAATAGGATGCCAAATCTTTACGAGTCTCATCAGTATCAGCCAGGTAAGGCGGAACAATGGCATCTTTAGGATTATGCGGAACGCCAAAATCATCAGCTTCCCACTTACGGTGGGCATCGTAAGAGGCAAACCACATGAAAAATGGCTTATCCTTGGGGCGTTCTTTCAAGACAGGCACCCATTGATCCTCTCCACCCAAACCGTTCAATTTTCTGTCCTCTATAACTGTATCGAAAGCCCGTTTGGCACTTTGACCCATGTGCCATTTCCCGGCTGCCGCTGTATAATATCCAGCTTGTTTTAAAAGCAAAGGAAAAGGGATCTGATCCTCTGGCAATGGAGTGTGTAATTCTGCAGCACCTGTATTGTGCGGATATCGACCCGTGATGATGCTGCAACGGCTGGGACTGCAAGAGCTGACAGTAAGAAAAACATTGGTAAACCGAATCCCTTCAGTTGCCATTCGATCTACATTGGGTGTGCGGATGGTTGGATGCCCGTAGCAACCTAAATCGTTCCAACTGATATCGTCCCCGATGATCAGGATAAAATTCGGACGTTGCGTTTTAGTGGTACAACCCATCAAGGAAATGAATGGCAGAGCTAATAACCCCATCCCGGCTTTCTTGAGAAAATTTCGTCGTGAATCAAATTTAGAGTTTCTCATTTTTTATTCCTTATTTTTTTACAATTATTTGATCTTATTTTTGCTTTAATCAAAATGTTTAATTTATTGAGTTCTCTCTTAAAAGGATTACTTAGTCATCTTAAGCGAAACCGAATGGTCATCCTGATCCTGTCGAAGAATCTTTAACTTACTAAAAAAAACACTATCTCAGCGCCGATCACCAGAGGAAATTTTGTCCCTGACATAAACCGCGTCCTTCTTTAGAATCTCATAGATCTCAGGGGCGAATGACATTTTCAAATAGACTACTTTTTTAAAGAAAATTCCACATTGAAAAAAATTGTGTCTTGATTTGAGAAAGTTCTAAACAATGTTAATGGATAAAAAAATCAAACTCAGATCAAGATCATACAAGATTTGTTAAAATGCTAAATTCATCAAAACACTCAAAAAAATATAACTAATCATCTCTATTTTATAAAAATAATAAATTATAAATTTATTTTTAGCCACTGATTCAATAAATTCAAAATAAAATTCAGCGACAATCAAAAATGGAGGTAAAACATGTATCGAAATTTTAATTTGTTTTTTATTCTAATCATTTTCTTTTGTATTCAAAATATCTGGTCACAAAAGATTCCCACTGGTAATCCAAAAGATTTCAAAGTTAAAACTGCGCTCCATTCAGTGAGTTACGCAGGATTCTGGCGAGGTCAGGCCAGGCTCACTGTTGATGAATTTCTGGTTAAAGCCAAGGAACTGGGATTTGATGGTGTCATCTTGATGGCTAAACGTCCTCATGTATCTCCATTAGATTATGATCAGGAAGCACGTAAAAAATTGAAAGCGCGGATTAAAGAATTAGGGTTAGAATTGGTTTCACTCGCCGGATACACTGATTTTACCGCTGGAATTGACAAACCTGGAATTCCTCATACGGAAATTCAAGCCGCTTATGTTGGTGAAGTCGCCAAATTAGCCAGAGACCTGGGCACTAATATGGTTCGCATTTTCACTGGTTACGTACGACCAGGCATTCCTTATGATAAACAATATGCCACAGTGGTGGAAGGGTTAAAATTGGCCGCAAGAGAAGCAGCAAAATACGGTGTTACACTGGTTGTGCAGAACCATCACGACATTGCCCTCCATCATGATGAAATGCTGTGGTTAATGAAGGAAGTCAATCTACCAAATGTGAAAGTTGGCTGGGACGCCTGGTCACCCACGTTGGAAGGCCTCTCTTCAGAAGAAATACGACAGTCTATTCTAAAATTGCAGCCCTATATTGTCCACACCATTGCGGCTGATTATGTGAAGTTTCCCCGATATCATTACGAAAATACTTTAACCAATTATTTCCCTGCCAAACCCGTTATTCGCGCAGTGCCCATAGGTACGGGGATCATTGATTATGAGACTTTCTTCAATACGCTCAAAGAAATTGGTTACCAGGGCTATATTGCCTACGAAATGTGTGAAGTACTGGAAGGTGGCGGTAGTATCGAAAACTTAGACAAAACCGCTAAAAAATTTTTAGAATATGTAAAACAGTTTAAATAATCCTAATTCACTTATGAAAACTTTTAAAAATGGTCATGGTTCAACTTTGCTTACCATGACCATTAAAATCAAATATTAACAATGATTATTTAATAAAATAGCATCGAAAAAAACTTTCAGACTTAATTCAATATTTAATATCCAAACCTTCCAGGATTTTTCAATAGTGAAACAAACATCTTGTCTGTCTGAAGTTACGACAAGTATGAATGCCTGTAGAACAAAACCAAACCCGAATTATTTACCTTTCCAGGGTAAGACATGGTTTTGCTTTGCCCACTTTTCATAAGTAGCTAAAAGTTCCTTTTTCTTTTCTGGGTATTTTTCGCTTAAATCAACCAGTTCGGCTCTATCTTCTTTTATGTTATGCAGTTCCCATTTCAAATCTGGTTTGGCAGCCACCAACTTCCAATCGCCAATGCGAACACCACGATTCCCTACATGCTCCCAATACAGGGGATCTTTTCGTTTTATTTTTTTGCCCTCGAAAACAGGTCGTAAGCTGATCCCTTTCAGTGGTTTTAATTTTTTTCCTTTTCGCATTTCTGGATATTCTGCCTGACAAAGATCGATCAAAGTAGGCATAATATCGATAACATGAGCTGGCTGATCATCAATGCGGTTTGGCTTAATTATTTTAGGATAATGAGCAATAAATGGAGTAGATATACCCCCTTCATGAATGAATTGCTTGTATTTTCGGAAGGGCGTATTGCTAACATTAGCACCTGGATAACCATAACAAGGAAAAGAATTAGGCCCACCCGGAGTACCTTTCAGGTGAGGAAATTCCGGTGTGGTATGGCAACCACCATTATCTGATAAAAACATGATCAATGTGTCTTCAAATACCCCCATTTTTTTTAATTGATCTATGACCCGTCCAATATTTCTATCCATCCGATCAATAACAGCCGCATATAAAGCCATTTCCAGCTTAAATTCTTCTTTTTCTTTCTCACTGGCATCTTCCCATGCAGGAACATTTGGATCTCTTGGTGATAATTTTACGGATTCATCAAATAGACCTAATTGTAATTGTTTTTGATACCGCCGTTTCCGTAATTCATCCCATCCACAGTCATATTTCCCGCGATATTTATCGATATCTTCCGGGAATGCATGAAGCGGCCAGTGTGGTGCATTGTAAGCTAAATAAAGAAAAAATGGTTTTTCCGAGTTTTGATGTTCTTTTAAAAATTTAATTGCATAATCTGTAATGGCATCTGTTATATAGTATCCTTCATTACGCTTCCACATCTCCTCGGTAGTATGCGGTACTTCAAAGGGTTGGTCGTCTAAAAGGAAGGTTAGTCTTCGTGAGGGATCTCTGTAATAAATGTCATTGTAATAGTTGCTTGCGCCATTAATAAGACCCCAGTAACGATCAAAACCACGGTCCAGCGGCCAATGCCCTTTGTTTTCTCCAACATGCCATTTACCAGACATGTAGGTTTTGTAACCAGCAGCTTTCAAGACCTCGGCGAGAGTCATACACTGATCATTTAAATATCCCTGATATTCTGGTGTACCCAGGTTTTTTACCATACTTCCCACACCCGCTTGATGGGGATAAAGCCCAGTAAGCAAAGAAGCACGGGTTGGGCAGCATCGAGCCGCATTGTAAAACTGAGTCATTCGCAAACCATTCGCAGCTAAAGCATCCAGATTTGGTGTATGAATATCTGAACCAAAACATCCCAGATCGGAATAACCCATGTCATCACAAAGAATCAACAAAACATTTGGACGGTGTCTCGATGAGCCAAACACGGAGCATTCAAACGGCTTCATTGCACTTACTAAAGATGTAAATCCCAAAATTTTCAGAAATTCACGTCTGTTCATTTCTACCTCCTGACATCCTTTAATCTAAAACATCATAACATTTTCCAGGAAACTCAAAGCCTCCGAGAAGTTGAATTAATCTTTAGCAAAAAGGTAGTATGTTTGTCCTTTTTCCGTTTTAAAATCAATGACATATTCTTCAGGCAATTTACATTTCTTTATCTCAATCCCCGGGGCTATTTTGTAATTTTCTGCAGGGTAAAACACATAAAAAGGATTGGGATTTTTACCCTCTGCCACTTTTACCTGTGCATCTTTTACCTCCACCGGTATGCTGGTCCTAATTCTACAATTCCCGCCAAGATGTGACCGGATAACTGCACGTTTTAATTTACCATTTTTCCATTCCATATCTATCTCAAATCCACCCCGCGCACGCAATCCTTTGACATAACCATTGGGCCAGGCGGAAGGCAACGCTGGTAACAAATGAATACATCCAGCATGACTTTGCAACAGCATCTCAGCAATTCCCGCGGTGGCTCCAAAATTTCCATCAATCTGAAATGGCGGATGCGCATCGAATAGGTTAGGATAGACACCACCACCTCTCATATTTGTTTTATTGGTTCCCACCAACCGCAACAATTTTTTTATCATTTTAAAAGCGTGATCGCCATCCTCAAAGCGAGCCCAGAAATTGATTTTCCAGGCCAGAGACCATCCCGTCCCTTCATCTCCTCTAAAAATCAGAGACTGTTTAGCCGCCTCCCACAATTCGGGTGTCTCTCGGCGCGTTATTTCATTTCCGGGATGTAGTCCCCACAAATGCGAAACATGCCGATGATGATTTTCAGGATCATCTTTATCTTCTAACCATTCTTGCAATTGACCATACTGACCGATTTGGTTAGGAGCAATTCGCTGCCTGGTCAATATAAGCGAATCTCGAAACGCCTCATCTATTCCTAAAATCTTGCTGGCTTCAATGCAATTGGCAAAAAGGTTTCGAATAATCTGGTGGTCCATTGTAGGGCCGGCTACCAAACCACCATTCTCTGGCGAGTTGGACGGTGAACTGATCAACCAACCAGTATGAGGATCTTCTATGAGAAAATCAAGGAAAAAGCGTGCAGCGTTTTTCATTAATGGATAAGCACGATTTCGCAGAAAATCAACATCTCCGGTAAAAAGGTAATGTTCCCATAAGTGCTGACACAACCAGGCACCTCCTGTTACCCAAATGCCATGATTGGAATGATTAATTGGGGCGGTACCACGCCAAATGTCAGTATTGTGATGTAAAACCCATCCGCGAGCACCATAGTGGGCTTGGGCTGTTTTCGTACCGGTTTCGGAGACATCCCGAATCAAATCAAATAACGGATCGTGACATTCCGATAAGTTGCACACTTCTGCTGGCCAGTAATTCATTTCGGTATTAATATTGACCGTCCATTTGCTATCCCAGGGTGGATCCAACCGCTCGTTCCAAATGCCCTGTAGATTTGCAGGCTGACATCCTGGTCGGCTGCTCGCCATTAACAAATACCGGCCGTACTGGAAAAAAAGCGCCACAAGGGAAGGATCATCCCGACGCTCAAAATTGCGTAAACGCTCATCAGTAGGAAGCTTATCCTGTTCGGTGTGGCCCAGGTCAAAATAAACCCGACGAAACAAACGGCGGTGATCGGCAACATGATCATCATAAATTTGCTGAAAAGTCTTGTTTTTAACCTGATTTAATACCATGGCACATTTTCTACCAGGATCACCTGAAACATCCTGATAATTTTGGTAACTAGAAGCTCCGGAAAACAGCAATATGACGGAACTGGCTTCCTTAATTTCAGCACCATTCTCAGTCACCGAAACCTTTCCATCGTGAGATGAGATCCGCAATCGTCCTTCAAAACGAATCACACTGGGCATCATCTTACCCAGGCGCTTATTGTAATAATCGCTGACTTTGCCCTGTAAAGCCAGTGTATTGTTATCAAGCCGCCTGATTTGGGTTTCTTTATGTGGACTGTCTAATTTTAATTCAAGATTAACTTTATGTGGTTGATCAGTTGTAATACGGATAACTATTACCTGATCAACTGCGCTGGAAAAATATTGCCGCTGGTAAGTCGTGTTACCCACTTTGTAGCGGACTGTAACCACACCGGCATCCAGATCCAACTCCCGGTAATAGTCTTCAACAGGTTGTTCGTGTTTGAATTCCAACCATAGATCGCCAAATGGCTGGTACCTCTCCTGGCGCAGTGGCACACTCATAAAATGTTTCATGGCTAGTTCTTCGGCTTCTTTCTGTTTCCCCTCGAAGAGTAGACGACGAATCACTGGTAGATATTTTACAGCTCCTTCATGATGATAATAGCGCGGTTTCCCTGTCCAGATAGTTTCTTCGTTAAATTGAATGCGGTCTTTTTTTACTCCACCGAAAATCATGGCCCCCAATCGTCCATTCCCGATTGGTAGCGCTTCTACCCACTTCTTAGCGGGTTGTTCATACCACAATTTGTAATCCCATTTGACTTTCCGGTTTATTGAGTTAGACGAACAAGACAACAAGGTCCAAAACGATACAAGCAAAAAGAAAATCAAAAACTTAATTTTACGTTCTCCCATACTTCAGGTCTTTCATTTTTAATTATTAAAATCTTAGTTTTTTCCATCTGTATAATAAACTTTTAACAAAAAACGATTATCATCTGCCAGAACCAGGTATTTTGATTAATTTTATATGATAATTTTATATGACAGCTCTTCCCCCCATTTATATGATATTCAGTTAAGTACCTCGCATAAAGATTAACATCCGGGTCGAAAAAAAGGTTAGTGATTTTAAAAAATCATAAGATTCTAAGAAACAGATATTCTCACAAAATGAGATGCACATGGTGGTAAAATTTTTACAATACAAAAATCCGATTGCATCTTTCAATCGCTTAAAGCCTCAATTACAGCCGTTGACTCAGGACCTCTTTCTCATATTTTTGGATTTCATCCATCCACTTCATTTGGACCGGAACGCCTTGAACGTGACAGTAATAATCCCACACCGCTCCGAAAGGCAGGGTTTTTATTTCTTCCAGCAAAGCCAGGCGAGCAGTAAAATTCATTTCTTTCTCAAATGACCGAAGCATTTCTACCGGCTCCAACAAAGCCCAAAGAAGCGCTTTAATCATATTACGTGACCCTATCACCCAGGCAGCCACCCTATTAATGCTGGCATCAAAAAAATCCAGACCAATATGAACACGATTCAAATAATCTCCGCGAACAATCTCTTCTGCAATGGCACGTAGTTCATCTGACAGGATGACAACATGATCGCTGTCCCAGCGGACACCACGGCTAACATGCAACAAAATTTCATCGAGGAAATTTAATACCGCTGAAATTTTATCAGAAACTGTTTCAGTGGGGTGAAAGTGACCAGTATCTAAACATAACAATTTTTTCCTAGTAATAGCGTAACCCAGATAAAATTCATGCGAACCTACCACATAACTTTCCGAACCAATTCCGAAAAGTTTACTTTCCACTGAATCCAGATTAAAACGTGGATCAATCGGGTCTGCAAATATGCGGTCAAGGGACTCTTTTAATCGCTCTCTTGGCGACTTTCGATCAGCAGGTGTGTCTTTGTAACCATCAGGAATCCACACATTAGTTACACAAGGTGTGCCTAATGCCCTTCCAAAAGCTTCTCCAATTTTCCTGCAAGCAATGCCATGTTCAATCCAGAATTCTCGAATTCCCTTATCTGGATGGGCAAGGGTAAATCCATCATTTGCTAAGGGATGAGAAAAAAATGTTGGATTGAAATCCAATCCCAAATTTAAAGATTTTGCCCAATCCATCCAGCTCTGAAAATGTTCAGGCTGGAGTTCATTTCGATCCACCTTTTTACCATTTGTATCGGCGTAAATGGCATGCAAATTCACTCGATGTTTTCCTGGAATCAGGCTAAGGGCTTTCTCCAGGTCCATGCGCAACTCTTCAACGGTCCTAGCTTTTCCAGGATAGTTTCCAGTTGCCTGAATACCGCCGGTCAACTCACCTTCCGGATTTTCGAATCCGCCTACATCATCTCCCTGCCAGCAATGAATACTAATAGGAATTGTGGCTAGTGTTTCTAAAGCTGATTCTGTATCTACTCCATACTTAGCATAAACATGCTTTGCTATTTGATAGGCTCGTTCTATCAACTTATCACTTTTCACAGTATTTCTCCAGGTATCTATTTAATCCCCTTTTTTTCTTTTAGTTTTTTCTCCCACCACTTCAAATAGGCTTCATCAGAAAGACCAAATGTGCCGCGTTTTTTCTGGGTTTGTTCATCTCGCTCACGGATGTAATTATCCCAATAAGTTGCCACATCCGGATCTTCTGGAATCTGTCCTTTATCTCCCGTTTCACAAATCCAATGGTCCAGTGCCTGGCGCATCTCTTTCAGAACATCCTGGTAGGCGGGGTCTTTTGCCAGATTGTGGATTTCATAAGGATCATTTTGCAAATCATACAATTCTTCCACTGGCCTGTGCGGTGCCATCAATCTTTCTTGAATATCATCCAGTTTTCCTTGTTTATGCAAAACTTTCATTAAAGTTAACACAGGATATTGCCTGTGTTTGTAGGCATTAAATTGGAGATATGGTTTTTCTGGATAAAAATTCCGGATATATTTAAATCGTTTGCTTCTGACACAGCGAATACGATCATCAGTTTCGTCACAGCGGTCGCGAGCAGCAAAAATGTATTTCCTTTCGCTGGTGTGCGGACTGAACAAATCTCTTCCCTGCAAATAAGAAGGGAGCTCTATCCCAGCTATCTTCAGCCATGTTGGAACTAAATCAATACTGCTCACAAGATCATTCCGCACAGTTCCAGGTTTAATTTTCCCCGGCCAACGGACAATCAAGGGAATATGAATTCCACTGTCGTACAACCATTGTTTACCTCTCACCATTGGTCGGCCATGATCGCCGGTGAAGAAAACAACAGTATTTTCTGCCAGACCTTCATCTTCCAACCTTTGCAAAACTTTCCCAACTTTTTTATCCAGAACCTGAACCATCTCCAGATAAAGAGACCAGTCTAATCGAGTGATGGGATGATCGGGATAATAAGGTGGAATCTCAATTTTATCAGGATCAATTGGATTTTCGGGATCTGGTGTAAATTCCCGGTGCGTTTCATTAAAATGAATTTCGGCAAAAAATGGCTGACCGGGTTTTCTTTGACTCCAATCCGTACCATCAAAAGCTTTCTCGAAGGGCATGTCAAAATTGTAATCTAACTTCCCCCGCCGATCAGGATGCAAAGCTGTACCATTACAGGTAAAATATCCAGCTTCTCGCAAATAGTGAGTAAATAATTTAATCCCATCGGGGAGTTTGTAGCCATCATTCCTGTGGCTACGATGGTGATGTGCGCCTATAGTGGTCTGATACATTCCCGTGGCAATCGCCGAACGGCTTGGTGAACACACTGGAGCGGTAACAAAAGCATTGGTAAACAAGGCTCCCTCTCTGGCAAGTCGATCCAGGTTAGGTGTCTTTACATAAGGATTACCGTAGCATCCTAAATCGGGCGAAAGGTCTTCGGCATCCAACCAAACAATATTCGGTTTTTCCTGTTCAACGGCCTTTAAAAGTGCTGGCCAAAAACTAACTACAGCACTTAATCCTGCTCCGGTTGCCAAGCCTTTTAAAAATTGTCGACGTTCCATGATATGTTTGCTCCTCACATTTACTGTTTGCTCAAAATATACACTGTCTATTTTCAATTCATGAACTTTAAAGACGAATCTTAGCTTCTTTTCAGGAAAATTCCATTTGCTAAAATTCTACTTTCAAAGTCCGATGTTCATCAGAGCCATAGGTCGACAAGTGCGTAAATACCTTAATCTTATCTGTTCCCGGTTCACCGACTTCGATAGTATAAACACCCGGCTTAAAAACCTTTGGACGGAAACTCTGTTCCTTAATTCTAACTGCGTATATTACTTCTCCACTATTTTCATCAATTACTTTAACCACTGGTCTTTTTATTCCAGTGAATTCTAAAGTTGGCAAATAGGCTCTGGGTTTTCGGGCGTAATTATCGTAAACCGAGATAGTTTTCGGCCAGCCCGGATATTGTTTGGCATCTGGTTTAGCAGGATCTTCCCAACGCGGCCAACATTCTACGGTAATGGTCATGTCACGTTTGTTTAACCGAACAATCCCGTAACCCGGCGCTCGGTCGTACAAATTGGCTGGTTCATGATTGGAAATTACCGGGTTAGATACCGCCCAGACGGTTATTTTGTTGCCAAATCCATCTTTAAATTGACCGGTGTAAGCTGGCATACCTGGTTGACGATTTTTACCTGGATAAGGTGGATACCATCTCCGCGGCCATAAATTAGCAATAGAGGGCACACAGAATGACCAGATCGCATCATCCCAATCATCAATACCATGATGGACAATACTGCCCAGATGCTGATCACCAGCAATATGAAAGGCGAAGCCGCGCCGAAGTTCGGCCAATGCTTTATTTCTTCCGGTCTGTGGCCAACCATTAGAATCCATATCCACTGCCATTTTGTACCCTTTGGGAATAACCCCGGCTGGCAATGGCTTTAATTTAGGAGTTCCAGCATCAGTTTTAAA
The DNA here is from genome assembly GCA_964387645.1 of uncultured Calditrichaceae bacterium. GTDB lineage: Bacteria > Calditrichota > Calditrichia > RBG-13-44-9 > RBG-13-44-9 > CAYLYM01. Next base: position 18,378 of record CAYLYM010000054.1, read on the forward strand.
ATCAGCTGGATAAGTAGAAACATTGGCAAAAATCGTTTGAGAAAGTGCAATTTTCATCTGAACACCTTTACTCCAATCCGTCGCCCAGTCATTTAAAAATTTGAGTTGTCGGTCACCCAATAATTTGGCCCCGGGAACATCTGTTTTTAAAGGATCAAAATTAGGATTTTGTAAGAATCCATTAACTACTTGACCTTCTGGGATCATTACCGAAGGAGCAGATTTGAATTTGCGGTCTTCCAGAATAGCAAAACTGATCCCTCCGTAGTTCATGCTGGTGTAATAAACAGTAATTCCCTGCGCCACCGGAGTCGGATCATAGGGATCGGGTAAATGGCTGGTTTGCGTCCGTTGGACCATGTTTACAAAATCCGCTGGCATTATATAACCGCCGCCGTCCTGACGCCAGTGACCGGCCAATCCTCTGTACTGTGGGGGATATTTACCATCCTTTGGTAAATCTCGCGCTTTAATTCCACCCGCTCCCCAGATATTACCATGATAGACATCATGGTCATCTGGCAAACATACAGCGGGGATATATCTCGTTAGTTCTCCATGTGCCCAACAAAACATATACCATTTATAAAGGTAATCCAGATACGAGCTTAACTCTCCGCTGCGATCTGGTACAGTTGGACGGCTTTCGTACACCTGATCGCCGGTATAAACAAGTAAGTCGGGTTGATGTTTTTTCACATAAGAAACTAATTCGGTGTGTGGAAACCACAGACGATTCCGATTAAATTCATATTTTTTACCAAACGATCCAAACGTGTTACTGTTTCCCGTAAAAGCTGCCACAACAATTTCGTCTTTTTCTACCGGATTTTTTCTGATTGTACCTTCTAAATAATAATCATGAAGCTTTCCTTTTTTATCTGGAAGAGAGTAAACCAGACGATATTGATAATTTTTACTATCGTCCCAGTCTGGAATCCGAAAAGTAGCCGTCCACCCCGGGACAATCAATTTGGCCTCTCCAATTTTCTTCCATTGATTGTTGTCCTTTTCCGTAACTTCCAAACGTATGGTCTGGGGATCTGTTTCGGATACTGGTGGTAATTGTGCTGTCAACTTCAAAATTTTATTACTTAATGTATACATAGCGTTTAAAATTGGACCAAAACGTTGTTCAGGGTGATATTCTAGCTTACTTCCGGAAATACTCCAATCGCGGAACCAGAAGGAAGCTTTTTCCTGGTGTGCTCCGCCATTGGCAGCTAAAGCTAAATTGCCGGTCAGTCTACTACTATTTTTAATTTTTACAGTGGATTCATGAAGTAATTGACCCGTACGAAAATCTTTAGCCGTTAAAGTAAGCACATAACCATTACCTGTGGGTTCCATTTTCAAGTGTAAAACTACATCTTCATTTACCGAACGGGGTGTAGGATTTCCCTTTTGCGCCAGTGGGGTAATCTGTTCTAAATCTTTTTCCATATCCAGGAAAACCGTTTCACCTTTTCCGTTAAATGCAGCCACTAAACCACCATTTTTGCCAGTTGCCTGATGAATAATAGCCCTTGCTCGATAATCCAGATCCAGGTCACCTGCACCAATAAGGAAACCACTCCACTCGTTCTCGCTTAACGAAACCTGGTCATGCATTCGCCCGGTTCGAACGCTCATTTCTAATGTGCCCTTCTGTTCTCCAAGCTGGTAGGTCAAAACATGTACTGTTCGAATTGGCCTGGTTCCATCAATACATTCCAGCCGGCCATCATGGATTCTCCAATCTTGCAAACGGTTAGACCAATATTCTGGTCCAATCCAATAACGAGTGGTATTTTCCGGCCAATAACTCTGAAAAGTGGTTTTCGTAGTAGTGCAAGTAAAAAAAAGAATGAATAAGACAAAAAGCCCAGCCAGTAAAGATTTTTTTGCAGTCATTGATTCACTCCAAGTTTTTCTTAAAAAACGACCTAACATTTCAATGGAAACTAAATATTCATATAATAAAAAAACAGGCCCGGTCTGAATAAATTGCTGTCTTATATTTTTTGAATTATTTCAAATCATGGCGTTCGTTAAATAAAAAACCTTCTGGCTTTTTTAAATGCTTCCAAAATCGAAATAAGTCAATTTAAAGTTTAAACCTAAAACTTTAAAGTTCAGCCACTTGTCTGATTAATGGTCTTTTGGATATTACGCACACGAACTTTTAATGGCGGATGTGAAGCAAGGTACCTGTTAATTGTTGTTTCAACTTTAGGTGGTTTCAATTCATTTAATTGTAAGAGGAATGATTGTGCCGCGTGAGGATCAAAACCCGCTGCCCGCATGATGCTAACACCAAAATCGTCAGCCTCACTTTCCTGATCCTGAGAATAAGCACTATATAATAATTTCGCCAGCGTTTTCCGCGTAAATCCTCCTACCACTCCACGACCAGGTCCAATTTTTGAAATAATACCAATGGCCGTGTTGGCCACCATGCGATCTAATGCATGCCCCTTGATTACATGGCCCATCTCATGCCCTAAAACAAAGGCCAATTCATCTTTTTTATCTTTAAGCAAATTTAGCAATGAACTGGTCAGGAAAATAAAGCCGCCAGGAAGGGCAAAGGCATTGATTTCGGGTGATTTCAAAATATAATACACAAATTTCCTATTCTTATTGGTCAGATGATCATACAATCGATCTGCTATTTCTTGAATTATTGAGGCAATAGTTGGATCATTGACCAGACCAATCTGCTTGATAATTTCACCAGATAACATTTTCCCAAGTGAATATTCTGCCTGCAAAGCTTCCTTTTCATTACCGGCAAACGATTTGAATATCCACTTGCTTGTTCCGTAAGTTCGACCTGCTTTTCGAAAAAGACTTTCCAGTATTTTACCCATATCTGATTTCTTTGGAATATTTAAAATTTACTTCAAGAAATTATTAACGGCCCGCTCCATGGCATTTTTTATATTTCTTTCCACTGCCACAAGGACAGGGATCATTTCTGCCAACTTTTAGATTGTTGAATTCCTTCGGTTGCACCTGAGACTCAGAACGGAAAGGAGCTGCTGAAATTTGTTGCTGTGCTTTCCATTCTGCTGCTAGGCGACGGAAATGCGGATCGGCATGGTTGAAAAACATTTTGTATGATTCACAAAAATGATTTAATCTTTTATCACGAGGGTCCTTGATACGATCTTTAGTACAACCACCGCGACAGAAAGGAAGCCATCGACAACGTTTACATTGATATGGCACATCTGCTTTTAACCGTCCAAACTCGTTTTGCTTAGGCGAGTTCAGTAAATCGATTAACCGATTTTCCATCACATTTCCTAATTTCCAGCGGGGTTCTACAAAAAAATCACATGAATATACATCCCCATTATGTTCAACCACGACATAAATTCCACAGGTCTCGCGCAGGGTACACTCAGGAGGTTCCAATCCAACATAAATAAAGAAAACCGAGTCAAAAAAACGAACCGATGTAGAAGGCGCACCGAATTTGAAATCGGCTAACCACATATCAAAAATCCGAATTAGAAATTCTCCGAATTTTTCAGCAGAAACTGAAAAAGGAGCAGCTCTGTTAGGATCAGCCGGGTCTGTCTCAACACAGGGGATAAACTGCATATAAGTAAGACCAAGATTTTTATGAAATTCATAAATCTCTTCGGGAAACTGTACTGAATAATCATTGACTACAGTTAAAGCATTAACCTCTACTCCTGTATCCAGCAACATTTTAGCCCGGTCATGAACTTTTTCCCAGGATCCTTTTCCACTTTTCAAACGCCGATAACGATTATGTACATGCTCCGGACCATCTAGAGATAATCCAACCAAAAAATTATACCTCTTTAAAAATTTGGCCCAGTTTTTGTCCAATAGAATGCCATTGGTTTGTAATCCATTCCCAACTGTCTTTCCGTGTCCATATTTCTCCTGCAAATAGACTGCTTTTTCGAAAAATGGAAGCCCCATAATAGTTGGTTCGCCCCCTTGCCAGCCGAAAGAGACATTCGATTCTCCTTGTTCCATCATCTGGCGAATCATTACTTCCAGAATCTCATCGCTCATACGATGAATTTTCCTCTCGGAAAATAACTGGGACTTTTTCAGGTAAAAGCAATAAGTGCACGCCATGTTACAATCCGGACCAGCTGGTTTTACCAGAATAGAATTCAACGGTTTCTTTTGGACGGAATGTTGAGGGGGGATTTTATATGGTCTGGAAAAGCTCATTTTCCCACTTCTATTTTATAAATCTTATAAAAATTATTATTAATAATCATTTCAAAAAATTTAACACATCCCAACTTTATTTTTCCTCTATTACCGCTTTTTCTTTCAACTGATCTATAAATTCCTCATTCTTTTTCTCTTCCTTTTCCCTTTTTAAATATTCTAAAATCTGATCTTTTACTTGTTCGAACGGTATAGGTTGTGGAGGACGGCGATCGTACAATTTGGCTATATGGTAACCATAACTGGAATGGATGATACCACTGACCTGACCGATTTGAAGGGCAAATACAGCATCTTCAAATTCTTGAACCATCTGACCACGAGTAAAATATCCCAGATCTCCTCCATTTCCTGGGCAATCCGATTCTCTATCTGCCAGTTCCTCAAATATTGCTCCTTCTTCTAACTTCTTCTGTACTTCCAATATTTCCTTATAAGCTTGTGGTTGAGAACGAGTACCATCGACATGTTTAACAATATGAGCCGCACGCACTTGTTCTGGAGTCATAAACTCATCAATGTGCGAATCATAGTATTCTCGAGCTTCTTCCTCAGTTGGTTCCGGTAAATCTTTAATATTTTCTTTAAAAAGCCTTTCCACACGCATTTGTAATTCCAGGTCCTCTTTAATCTTGGGATCATCCTCTGGTTTTAGCCCCAATTGTTTATAAAATGCCTTATCTCCTCCGTGCCTTTTCTTTAAATCTTTAAAAGATTTTTCCACTTCTTCTGGATTAATGGGCCTGGGATCAGCTTTTGCCGCTTGCTTCACCAGAACTTTCTCGATAACGTTTTCGCGGGCCCACTCCCATAACCTGGCCTCCTGTTCTTCAGGAGTTTGATCTCTAAACACCTGTTGATAATGAGGCCGCATTTGCTCTACTTCTTCTTTGATAGCGGATTCCTCAATTTTTTCCCCATTAACATATAAAGCCATAGTAAATCTCCAAAACTTATTAACTAATTCAAAAGTAAAAATATCTACTTTTGTCTTGATTTAGTCAAATTGAAGGATTAGACAAAACTGTCTAATCCCTTTTCCTTAATATTCTAAAATTGCTAAACATTAAATCTAAACAAAAATTAACAGGGAACAACTCCTTTCTTTAAAATTATATTTCCATATTTAGCAGTCTCACCGGTCATAACAACGGCAAATGCATTACGAGTTCTTTCATAAAATGCAAATCTTTCAATTCTCCCAATCTTAGCCTGCTCAGGCCAATATTTACGAATTTTCTCAAGATAATTATTTTCTACTTTTGGATCAAGTTTATCTCCAGGGACTGCTGCCATCATGATGATAGGATTTTCTACATATGTGTCTAATGGAAACAATGGTAATATAGCCTCTAAAAGGTCTGCAATTCTTAATCCATCTGCCCGGATAACATTTTTATTGTAAGTTTCTCCAGGGAAATGGGCATCTGCCAAAACTATTTCGTCCCCATGTCCCATTCGATACAGTGTAGATAATAAATCTGGCCCAATCAAAGGCGAAATACTAATTAGCATGTTCACTCTCCTTTATTTATATGCCAAAATACATCTGTTCATTACAGATGCCAATAAGAAAAATACCAAATATATTATTTATATTCAACTATACAAGTTCCGTTTTTCCCCAATATATTATTAAATGAACTCAGGTTGACGAACGGATTACTAGTTGTGATTTTAACACTATCTGTTTTGGTGGTAAAAAACGACCTTGTTTTTTACTCTCAATCTCGTCAATAAGTATTTCAATAGCCTTCTGTCCCATTTCAAAAGGAAATTGATTCACCGTGGTAATCGGTTCTCCTAAAAGGGCCGTTTCCACATTATCGCCGAAACCTGCCAGAGCAACATCCTCAGGGATTGTTAAATTTTTTTCCAGTATAGCACGTCCTGCACCTAGCGCTACCAGATCGTTGAAGCAGAATACAGCATCAATTTCAATATTCTGTTCTAATACCTCTTTCAATGCATGATAACCAGCTTTATCATCAATTTTGCAAGGAACAATTAATTCCTGATAATTTCCAGAATCGACGTATTGCAATGCTTCTTTGTAACCTTTATAACGGCGTTTGGCTATGATGGGAATTTCGGTTGGACCAAGATAAGCAATGCGCCGTCTGCCAGTTTGGATCAAATATTCCACCATCTCAAAAGCAGCCTTGCGATCATCGATGGTTACCGAGCTTAAATTTAATCCTTCCCAGGCGCGGTCATAGAAAACAATGGGCATTCCCTGATCGTGTAACCTCTTTAAAAAAGTAACATCTGTAGTCTCCTGTGAGAGAGAGATGGCGATACCATCTACCGGAAATGAAGCCAGGTACTCCAGACTACGCCGTTCATTGGCGGCATTTTCATCACTTATCATCAAAAAGACCTCATATCCCCTTTCACGGGCTTTTTGATAAAATCCCCGAATAACCAGCGAATGAAAAGAAGTGGTGATTTCAGGAACAATAGCCCCAATAGCAAATGTTCGCTGTTGTCTCAAGCTACGAGCAATCAGATTTGGACGGTAGCCCATTCTGGCAGCGGTTTTCTTTACTCGTTCTTTTGTAGCTTCCGAAACGTCACTCTCGTCCCGCAAAGCCTTAGATACTGTGGCTGGTTTAATTCCTAATATATCAGCAATTGTTTTTAGAGTAACTG
>CAYLYM010000055.1:0-24868 GCA_964387645.1 uncultured Calditrichaceae bacterium
GGTCAATGAGAGATTAAAAGAAGAAAACCTCATATTGCATCAGGAAGCCGAGTGGAAATATGATTTTCAAAATATCATCGGGCAAAGTAAAGCCATGCAAGAAGTTTTTCGATTGATGCGGAAAATTATTCCGACAGATACGACTATTCTATTGTTAGGCGAAACGGGAACAGGAAAAGAGCTGATCGCCCGGGCTATTCATTATAATGGTCCTCGGAAAGATAAACTTTTTGTGGCGCAGAACTGTGCCGCTTTACCAGACACGCTATTGGAAAGCGAACTATTTGGTCATGTCAAAGGGGCTTTTACCGGCGCTATTACTGAAAAGAAGGGGTTATTCGAGATTGCCGATGGTGGAACAATATTTTTAGATGAAATCGGAGATACGTCTCCAGCGCTGCAACAGAGATTATTGCGGGTTTTGCAGGAGGGAGAAATTCGCCGGTTAGGCGATGACCGGGTCATTAAGGTGGATGTTAGAATTATATCGGCCACTAATAAAGATTTGCAGGAGAAAATGCGCGAAGGATCTTTTCGTGAGGATTTGTACTATCGGTTAAATGTTTTCCCCATTCGGGTTCCTCCTTTACGGGAACGGCGTGAAGATATTCCCTTACTTGCCAATCACTTCTTGAAAAAATATTGCAAAAAACTTGGAAAAAACATACCTGGGTTTGATAAAGAAGCCTTAAATTTACTTATGGCTGCCCCTTTTCCTGGTAATGTCAGGGAGTTAGAAAATGAAATTCAAAGGGCTGTGGCTCTGGTTGATGAGGGTCAACCTATTACTGCAGATATATTGTCCGAGAATATTCGTGGGGGACAATCATCAGTAGTTTCCATTTTAAAAAAATCGGGTTCTCTAAGGGAACTGACAGAGTCCATTGAAAAATACATGATTGTTGAGGCCCTTAAAAAGAATAATGGAAATATAACGCATACCGCTCAAAGCCTGGGCCTTAGCCGCGTGGGCTTACAAAAGAAAATTCACCGCTACGGTTTAGCTATTCCTAAAACTGATTAGAAACCCCACTCTAAAATCTGTATTCACTCCATATTTAAAGTGCAAAGCAAGTTTACAGTTCTAATGTAAACTTTATTGGCAGTAAATAGGGTCTATTCTTCTTGAGTGAAATATTAATTTTCTATAATTAGAATAATATCAATGATATGCCGAAAGTTTCTTTTTTGCTATTCTTCCTGGCATGAGCTTTGAACTTATAATAGGCAGAAGCTTAATGACTGGAGAACGGCATGAAATTTTGGATGGTTTTACTAATTATTTTAGTGGCAAATTTAATAGAGATTTTTCCAACAGATTCAGTTGCCTGGATTTGTAAAATGTCGTTGTATCTCATTATTTTTCGCCCGTTTGAAAAGTGTGAATTGGCTGTATTAAGGTTTACCCCTTTAACAATAGCTGAAAAATCGCGTATTTAATTAGAAGGAGGCTTTAAAATGAAACGCATACAAAAATTATCTTTGAGCTTTGCCCTGGCAGGACTGCTCTTTTTGTTGAACAGTTGTTATACTTCTTTTCATACAGTTAAGCGTGTCTACTGGGCTGGTGATGAATATGCTGTTGAGGAGGCAGCTTACATTGATTATGATGATAACCAATGGGATGAATATGATTCACCTGTGACAGTAAAGACTGAATTGCGTTTTATGCCCTCGCGGCTCGTGGTAAAAGAAACCTATTTTGATTACGGTCATTACGTTCGAACAATAAAATACGTCGACTACGATCCGTGGTACGATTCCTGGTATGATCCATATCCTGTTCACGTTTTTGATGATCCAGATATTTTTATTGATATACGTTTCGGATTTGGTTGGCCACACCATCACTGGCGTCGGTATTTCGCTCATTTTTATACCGGTTTTGAATTCAATTGGGGTTTTTCTTTTACCTGGTGTGATCCCTGGTGGGATGATTTTGTTTATTATCCCGTTCCTGTTTATTACCCTGTTCCAATTTATTATCCAGCGCCAGTTTATCCCCCGGTGATTGTTTATAATCCAGGTTATGTCTATTCAGGGAGGAACTTTGGAAAGCGCCATTGGGATAGGCGAAAGCCCACGGAGAGGAATGGCTTTGGCCGGCGAAATACCCTGGTGGATCATGAACAGATTTCGAAGAGGGATAATCAGACCCGTATTGTTCGACGAACTGAGCATGCTTCATCGGATAAAGCCATGAAACCTGTTAATTCGGAGATTAGTCGAAAATTCCAGCGAAGAAGTCAAAGAAATTCTTCTGATTTTCAAAATAAACTAATTGATGTCCAGAGAGAAAATTTGCAACGGAGAAGCGAAGTTGTTCGCCTTGAACTCAGCAAACATCGATCGGAAGATAGAAGAAAAAATGAATCATCCACTTTAACGCAAATAAATAAAAAAGAAAATACAGTGAAGCACCGATTAAGCGAAAACGAGATTAAATTGATACAAAATTATCGAAGAAATTCTGAAACGAAAAAAGAAAGAGAAAGCCATTATTCTAAACCAGCTCGGCGTACGGCCCGAAGTGTTGGTGTAGCACAGAAGAAATCTGTTGAAAATCAGAGAGAAAAATATTCAACGAAAACCAATTCAGGATATTCACACAGGCAGACGGTAAGAACCACGAGTGGATCAACAGTGTATGGCTCAAATCATCGTTCAAGCTATTCAAAGTCTTATCAGAATCGGAAAAGTAGTTCAAATCAGAAAAGCCAGACGGCAAGGTCTCGATTGGGAAATTACAGAAAATCTCAACCGAAGAAACAGGTTTCTACTAAAAGTCTTTATGGGTCATCGAAATCAACGAGGAAACAGGCTTCATATTCAAGGTCTACAAACACTTCCAGGGCAAGCGGCCGGAGCCGTCTGAGCCCTCAGGTAAAAAAATCGAGGTCTACGCAGAAGAATACTTCTAGCACATCTCAGAATCGCTCATCGTCGAGTAAATCGTCGAAAAGAGCCCGAAGGCGGTAAATGATTTAAATAGTTTCGATGAAATTTGATTGATAAAAAGATGAAAAAAGATTAGGAGGCATAAAATGTGGAAAAAACTTTTTAGCTGGATTTTCCTTCTTTTCATCATAAATCTAGGAATGAGTCAGACTGCACAGGATGCCATTCGAATACGAAATATGGAATTTGGATTTGGCGCCCGGCCAATAGCCATGGGAGGAAATGGTGTGGCCCTGGCAGATGATTATTCAGCAATTTACTGGAATCCTGGCGGTCTGGCTTCTTTGAAAAAAACACAATTTATGGTGGAATTTTCGCATTTGAATTTTTCGAATGATGCATTATTCTTTGATAATTTGAATTCATCAAACGAAAGTTTTAGCCGATTGCGCAGTATTGGTTTAGCGGTTCCCCTTCCAACAACTCGTGGTAGTTTTGTCCTTGGATTTGGTTACAACTTTGTAAAAGATTTTGATGATTATCTTTATTTCAATGGAGTCAATCAGTTGAGCAATGGTTTGGAATTTGAATTAGATGATGGTGAAGGAAACTTTGCCTGGTATAGTTTTGATAGTGATGTTTTACAAACCGAAGAAGTATCTACCGAGGGTGGATTAAGTCAATGGTCTTTTGGTGCCGGTATGGCGCTGTCGCCGAATTTTGATTTTGGTGTTTCTATGAACTTCTGGCGAGGACGTGATGAATATAGATTGATGTTCCATCAGGTTGATGATGCGAACATCTACAATACATTCCCGGCTGATTTTGAAAGCTACACATTGAATCAATATTTACAAACTAAATATCAGGCATTCAGTTTGAAATTAGGTGGCATGTTTAAACTAAACAAGCAAATGCGGCTGGGAATGGCTGTAGAATTCCCAACTACATTTACACTAAAGGAAACATTTTGTAGTTCGGATAAGCTGGTGTTTGATGATGGTTATGTCGATGCCGTGGATAGTGAGCCGGGTGAGTGGGAATACAGGGTTAAAACACCTTATCGCTTCGATGCGGGCCTCGGCATTAATACCGAAAGATTAAGCTTAACGGCCGGTGTGTCTTACAGGGATTGGTCACAAACCCGTTTTGACAAGCCGAACGAGCTGCTGTTAAACGAAGATTACAGTGAACTTTTAATGGAGAATAATTCTCTCCGTCAAGACTACCGAGAGGTTCTGAATTATCATCTTGGTGGAGAATTAGTGCTGCCAGGTAATGTAATTTTTTTGCGAGTTGGATATGCTGTTTATCCTTCACCTCTACGAAATGCCCCAAAAGATATGGATAGAATTTACTATAGTGGAGGCATTGGTGTACAGGTAAACCAAAATGTTATGCTCGATGTCACTTTATTACGAGGCACTTGGAGCCGTAAAAGTGAAGACTCCTTCACTCCAGGTAGTACCCTGGAGGATATTACTGAAAATCGTTTCTTCGTTGGTATCCGTTATAATTTCTAAAATTTAATAAAAAACACTAATTGAGTAACTGTAGAACCAGGTTTTTGGCTAAACGCCAGAAACCTGTTTTTTTCTTCAATCCTTCATATCCTTTATGCCTCGAAAAAGTTAAAATTTTTATTGATATTTATTAATACATTTGAATTTATTTTGTGTATTTTTATTTATTTAGAATAAAATGTGAATTATTATGGATTGAAAATTATTTATTATATAAAAGAAACTTAATGAATCGAAAAATTTCTTTAATAGTTCATTGGATTATTGATATGCATTCTAATTAAGGAATCGTTTATAAAAGTTTTTATCGTTTATACTTGAGAATATCGGTGGACGTTCATAGCACTTTGTCGATGAGAAATTAATGTGTATTGCCTCGAATGAGTGTTTGCATTAAATTGAGATATTTAAATAGAAAGGTAAAAATACGGCAGAGAAATCGACACAAGGAAACCTTTATTTAGTAAGTGTTCCAATAGGGAATTTAGAAGACATTACCCTTCGAGCAATCCAAATATTAAAAAAAGTTGATTTTGTACTTGCTGAGGATACCCGTACAGCCAAGAGACTCCTCAATCATCTAAATATTTCTCAAAAAGTCATAAGTTATTATTCATATAATGAAAGCCAGAAAACTCCTCAAATCATTGAGAGATTACAAAAAGGCTCAGATGCTGCGTTGATATCTGAAGCAGGCACTCCCCTTATTTCCGATCCTGGACATAAACTGGTGATGGCCTGTATTCAGCATCAGATACAAGTGATACCAGTTCCTGGTCCGTCGGCGCTACTGGCTGCTCTAGTTGCTTCTGGACTTCCGACTGATCGCTTTGTTTTCGAAGGATTTCTACCCAAAAAGAAAGGAAGAAAAACTCGCCTGGAATTTTTGTCAAATGAACCGGGTACGATCATTATTTACGAATCAGCAAACCGAATCCAAAAAACTTTAGAAGATATTGTAAAAATTTTAGGAAATCGTTATATTGTGCTCGCTCGTGAGCTAACTAAAAAGTTTGAAGAGTTTATCAGAGGCTATGCCTTAGACATACTAACGCAGCTTAGTTCGCGTAGATTGAAAGGTGAGATAGTGTTACTGATTGGGGGAACAGCCTTTAAACACGATAAAAAATGAGAAATAATATGAGAAAAAAAGAGTTTACGGTCTTACCGCATGTAGTTCAACAATGGTTTCTCAACTTCATTGATCCTCTTATAAATTTTATTGTCCGATTAAATGTTCATCCAAACCATTTTACTATTCTTGGATTATTTATTTCGTTTGTCGGGGCCATTTTTTATGCAAAGCATGATATCCGTTTAGGCGGATTGTTTGTTCTTTTGGGTGGTATTTGTGATGTTATAGATGGCAAAGTTGCTCGCAGAACAGGTCTTTCATCTAAATTTGGAGCACTTTTGGACTCGAGTTTAGATCGTTTCGCAGAAGTTTTTATGTTTCTTGGAGTAGCTATTTACTTTGTGCAAATCGGCCACGATTTTACCAGTGTGATGGTTTTTCTGGCTTTAGGTGGATCCATGATGGTTAGTTATGTTCGAGCCAGAGCAGAAGGTTTGGGATATGACTGCAAAATTGGTATTATGCAACGTCCAGAACGGATTGTTTATGTAGGTATAAGTTCCCTTATTCACACATATACTCTTGAGTTGGTAATTTGGATGGTTGCTATTCTGGCAAACTTCACCGCTATTCAAAGGATGTACCACGTATGGCAAAAGGAGAAGATAGAGAAGCTGGCTGAAGCCGAAAAAAGTGAATTAAAAAGTTAAACATTTTCCCTTCAGTAGTTATTTTTTTTCTATTTGATTTATTTAATTGTAGGAATAAATAACTATTTTCTGATATAAATAGTTTAAATAAACGATTTCCAAATAATTTGTTATTAGGTGAATAAATTGAGGAGGTTGTGATGGTACAAATGCCAAAAGTTGAGATTGAACCGGCAAAAGGGAAATTGGGAGTATTAACGCCTGGTATGGGAGCAGTATCGACGACTTTTATAGCAGGAGTTATTGCAGTAAGAAAAGGAATTGGGCGGCCGTATGGTTCATTGACTCAGATGGGAACTATTCGCCTGGGTAAACGAACTGATAATCGCGTGCCCATGATAAAGGATTTTGTTCCACTGGCCGATTTGGATGACATCGTTTTTGGCGGTTGGGACATTTTTGAAGACAATGTTTATAAATCAGCATTGAAGGCAGGCGTTTTGAAAAAAGATTTATTGGATACCCTCCGACCCGAATTAGAGGCCATCAAGCCCATGAAAGGTGTATTCAACAGAAATTATGTGAAAAAGCTGGATGGCACTCATATTAAATCTGCCAAAACCAAGTGGGATTATGCACAGATGCTCATGGAGGATATAGAAAAATTCAAAAGCGATAACAATCTGGAACGCCTGGTAGTTATATGGTGCGGAAGTACAGAAATTTTTTTGAGAGAAGAAGGTGTCCATCAAACATTAGAAAATTTTGAGAAAGGATTAAAAGAAAACCATCCAGGCATTTCTCCCAGTATGATCTATGCTTATGCAGCTATTAAGATGGGAATTCCCTTTGCCAACGGTGCGCCCAATTTAACTTCCGATTTCCCGGCAATGTATGAATTAGCTAAAGAAACTCAAACGCCCATAGCGGGTAAAGATTTTAAAACAGGTCAAACATTAATGAAAACAATTGTAGCACCAGGATTAAAAGCTCGCTTATTGGGTCTGAAAGGGTGGTTTTCAACCAATATTTTGGGTAACAGAGACGGTGAAGTTCTGGACGATCCTGAATCCTTTAAAACCAAAGAGGAGAGTAAACTCTCTGTACTCGATCAGATCCTACAGCCAGATGTTTATCCTGAATTGTACAAAGATTTTTATCATAAAGTACGAATTAATTATTACCCACCCAGTGGTGATAATAAAGAGGGATGGGATAACATTGACATTTTTGGCTGGTTAGGTTATCCGATGCAAATTAAGATAAACTTCTTATGTCGCGATAGTATCCTTGCAGCGCCTATTGTTCTAGACCTTGCTTTGTTCATGGATCTTGCCCAACGGGCTCACTTTACCGGAATTCAAGAATGGCTATCGTTCTATTTTAAAAGCCCGATGCATCTACCCACCCTTTATCCTGAACACGATCTTTTTATTCAATTGATGAAACTGAAAAATACTTTACGTTATATGATGGGTGAAGAACAAATAACCCACCTGGGTGCTGATTATTACGAATATTACCGTTAAAAATCTTAAGGGAGAACACAGAAATGGTGTTCTCCCTTTTTTACTTGGTTTGGAGGATACCAGCATATGATTGACACTCCTGATGAATTCGTTTTACTTGAAATAAGAGGCAGAAAATAACTGCAGGGTAGTGAATGTCTGTGAAGCAGTCTCCATTAAAAGAAATTTTGAAAACATCAGTTCCTGCGGTAATCGATTTATCCTCTCAAACCATAACCTGGTTAATCGAAGCCATATTTATTGGTCACCTTTCTGCGGCCGCTTTGGCTGGTGTTGGTATCTCTCTTCAGATTGTCTTGCTCACCTTTGCCATTTTTCTCACTTTTGTAATGGGAGCTTCCATTATCATCTTACGATATCTGGGTAATAATGATAGCTGGAATGCGAACCATGTATTAGGCCAGGCTTTGATGATGGGAACGATTATGTCTTTTTTTATTGGACTTGTCTGGTATTTTGGTGGCACACAACTGATGCTTATTATCAAAGAAGAAGAACCAATAGCCAGACAATTTGGTTCAGCCTGGCTTAAAACCGCTTCCTTCTTTGCTCCGGTATTTATTGTAAATTTTATAGCCATGGGAATTATGCGGATGGCCGGAGACACTTTAATTACAATGAAGATCAATCTGGTAGCAAATTTTTTACATTTGATTCTTTTACCGCTTTTGATTTTTGGTCATTTAGGATTTCCACGTCTTGAAGCCAAAGGCGCTGCACTTTCTGTAGGGATTGCCCACAGCGTGGCTTTTACCCTTACTTTGTATTATTTGCGTAACAGAAAATCGGTATTGTTTCTTTCTTTCAGGGAATATGCCAATCCGAATTTTGAGACATTTAAAAAGCTTTTTAAATTAGGTGTTCCTACAACAGTGGAACAATTGGTTTGGGCAGTGGGTCAACTTATTTTAAGCTTTTTTGCCGCACGAATGGGTATTATTGCTCTGGCAGTTCATCAAGTGTTCTTACGAATCCAGTCTGTTCTTTCTATGGCTTTTCAAGGATTTGGGTTGGCATCAATGACACTAGTTGGTAAAAATTTAGGAGCTGCAGAAGAACGCCTAGCACTCCGCACTGGTCACATCGCTGCCCGAGTGGCCATGATTACTTCAGTTTTAGTAGCAGCAGCATTAATTATTTTTCACAGACCCATATTGGATGCATTTACTTCCAATCCTGAAGTGATATATTTTGGGAGTAGTGTCATCTGGGCCTTAGCTTTAGTCCAAATACCTAAAGCAGTTAACATCGTATTCTCTGGAAATTTGCGTGGAAGTGCTGATTTAGCCTGGTTGATGTGGTTAGCTATTGGTGGTGTAATTATTTTTGAAACGGTCGGCGCATACATTTTAACATTTATTTTACAAGTTGGATTAGTGGGATTATGGGTGATTCAGGCTGTGGACGAAGCAGTTCGTTTTATTTTGAATTATTTTCGCTTTAAAGGGAAAAACTGGAAAATTTTGGATATGTATTAAAAGACAATTTTCTTTATTAAAATAAAATGTTTTAAATTATTTTATGGAATTTAAAAGATTTATATCTTTCGAAGGTATTGACTTTAGCGGGAAAACTACCCAAATTGATTTACTGGTAAAGCGGTTGGCTCGCTACGGGATACATCCAGAAGTAGTCCGTGAACCTGGGGGAACAACCATATCAGAGAAAATTCGGGATATCTTATTAAGTAAAGTCCATCAGGAAATGCACGCAATTACCGAAATTTTACTTTACGAAGCTGCCCGGGCTCAGTTGGTACATCAAATCATCTTGCCCAAACTTAAAACTGGTACATTTATTATTGCAGACAGATTTTTCGATTCAACAACCTGTTACCAGGGCTTTGGTCGAGGACTGGATTTAAAATTGGTGCATTTACTAAATAAATTTGCTACATCGGGTTTAAAACCCTTTAAAACTTTCTTCATCGACATTAGCCCAGAGGTAGCCGAAACACGGAGGACTAAAAACAAAAAAAGACAGGATAGATTGGAAAGTGCTGGAATACCATTCTTCGAACGTATTCGACAGGGATTTTTAACTTTATGTAAAGAAGATACCCAGCGCTTTATGTTAGTGAATGGTGAAAGAGAACCAGAAAAAATTGCCGAAGAAATATGGCAAACAATTTACCAAATCTGGATCAAACCTCTAAAAAAAAGTTAAGTATTATACACTTCTGAAAAGAATTTCTTAATTATAGTCATTTTTTGCTTATATTAAAGATTATTTTTTATATTTTACTTAAGAAAAAAGATTGAAAAGAAACTTTTTTTAAAGAATATCTTATCATAAAATACGATAAGAAGAATTGGAGGTTATTAAATGTTTCGTAGAAAATCTTTAGGGCAATGGACAGTTTTCATTCTTTTTCTGCTTGTTCTTGTCTGGTTTCTGAATATCAGTTTTGCAGGCAACGAAGAACGATACTTCAAAACCGATAAAGGGTTATTTTATTTAAAACAAGTTTTTGAGACAATTTCACGCAATTATGTTGACGAAGTCGATCCGGAGGGTTTAAGTAAATCAGCTATCCGCGGCATCGTTGAAGAGCTAGATCCTTACACGGTGTTTTTTGAGAAAAAAGGAAGTGAGCGGTTGCAAATCATTACAAAGGGGAAATATGGCGGATTAGGAATGGAGATTGGTAAGAGAGAGGGTAAAATTACTATCATTTCTCCCATAGATAATACACCAGCACATCGAGCAGGTTTAAGAGCTGGAGACGTCATTACGAAAATAGATGGAGAATCTACTAAAAACATGACCCTGGATGAAGCATCTCAAAAACTTCGAGGTAAAGTCGGTACACAAGTAACCATCGAAATCCAGCGTCCTGGATTGAAGGAACCAATTACAATGACTTTAACGCGGGAAGAAATTGTTCTCAAAGATGTTACTTTTGCCGAATTTGTTGAGCCAGGTACAGCCTATTTCCGCTTAACCAATTTTTCTGAAAAAGCCGCAACGGAATTGCGAGAAGCAATAAAATCTTTACAGAAAAAAGGAACAATTGAAAGAGTAATTCTTGATTTAAGAGGTAACCCTGGTGGATTGCTAACATCGGCGGTAGATGTGGCAAATGTTTTTATTCCCAAAGGGGAGTTGATTGTACAAACGAAGGGTGAACATGAACGGGAAGCAAAATTTATCACCAAAAGAGATGCGTTACTTCCAGATGTTCCTCTGGTTGTGCTAGTAAACGGAGGAAGTGCCAGTGCTTCAGAAATTGTAGCTGGGGCCGTGCAAGATCTGGATCGTGGCGTTATTGTTGGAACTCAAACCTTTGGTAAAGGCCTAGTACAACAGATCTACCCTGTTGACAAAATTAACGATGCTTATTTAAAAATAACAACAGCTAAATATTACGTCCCTTCAGGACGTTGCATTCAGAAAGAAGATTACAAAAAAAACAAAGAAATTTTCTTGGCTCCTGAAGATACTTCTGATTTCGATAATCATAAGAAATTTTACACCCGAAACAAACGAGTCGTGTATGGTGGAGGCGGTATTAAACCAGATATAGAAGTTAAACCAGAAAAAACCAGCCATTTTGTGCTTAACCTTTGGGCTAAGGGGCATTTTTTCAAATTTACTGTGAATTATTTAGCTGAAAATCCCGAACTGAAAGAAAAGAAAGATTTTGCTGTTGATGATAAAATTTTAGAAGCTTTCCGTGAATATTTAAAAGAACAGGATTTTGATTTTGAAATCGAAGGTGAGCCCCAGCTTAAAGACTTTTTAAAGATTGCTAAAGAGGAAGGGTACAATGCTGACATCATAGACCTGGTCACAATGGCTTTGCAAAAGCTTGAAAAAGAAAAAAAACGAGAATTTGAGCGTGACATTGACCAGATAAGAGAAACATTAAACGCAGAGTTTGCAGAAAAAATTGGTGGACCAACTCAGCGCATTGCTGTGATGTTAAAGAATGATGTGGTTTTTAAAAAGGCATTATCTATTCTTAAAGATCAGCAGGAATACAAAAAAATACTGGCTATTAAGGAGTAAAGGATTTCTTAATAGGGTAATTAAAGGGCAATCTGGCAGATTGCCCTTTAAATAAAATTTGGTTTAAAAATCATCCATACCAATTCCTTAATATATTTGCCTATTGATGGATTTAACTTAACATTTTTCGAAAAACTTTAATAAAATTCCCTAACATTCTGACCAAAAAATATTAGTCTTTTAGAAAAATATTGTTGGATTTGAAAAGTGATGACACAAGAAGATAGTTCTGTTTTATTTGACTCAAAAATTACTATTAATAAATTAAAATAATCTTATGATTAATTAAGGTTAGAATTTTAAAAAATCTACATATGTAGGATTTGAAATGAAATTATTTTCAAAAACCTGCCAGGTATTTTTACCGGTATTTATTATTTTACTTTTTAAGATGGTTATACCAGTCATAGCGGGTTCTCAAATCATTGGAAAGGTAACGGATGCTAAAACAGGCAAACCCATCTTTTTTGTGAATGTTTATCTTGACAATACTACAATTGGGACAACTACAGATGAGAAAGGAAACTTCATTCTTACTAACTTGCCCCATGGGAATTATGATTTAGTATTCAGTCATATAGCTTATCATGTTAAGTCGAAGGATATTTTTATAAGTCCCGACAGTCGATTAGAATACAATATTCAATTACAACCGAGGATTTTCAAAGGGAAAGAAGTACGTATAATTGCTGAAGAGCCCAAAGTATGGAAAAAACGCATGGTAGAATTTAATCGTATGTTTTTGGGCGAAACTGAGAATGCTAAAATGTGCAAAATCATTAATCCCGAAGTTTTGAACTTTAAAGAAGATCCTAAAACTAATACAATTATTGCATTTACTGATAGTACTCTTTTAGTGAAGAATAACGCCCTGGGTTATTTAGTGAAAAGTGAAATTAAACAATTTAAATGGTCGAAGGCTGTAGTAGAATATCAAGTTCATACCCATTTTGAACCTTTAAAACCTCAATCTGAGAAACAGAAGGAATTTTGGAAAAAAAACCGCCAAAAGGCCTATCAGGGATCATTAAAGCATTTCTTGTCAGCCTTTGCCCGAAAAAGATTAACTGAGGAAGGATTTGAAATATATCAAGGCGATCCACGTCTTTTTAAAGAAGGCTTTGGAAAGCGCATAAAGCCGGAAGTGTTGTATCAAACGAGCGAGAATAATTCCAATGAATCAACTTCGTATAAAAAGTTATACTTTAACGATTGGTTGAGGGTTGTATATAAATTAAGCGTCCCCGAAAGTGAAAACTTTCTACGATTATCTAGCGGTACAGTTTATGTAGATACTCTGGGAAATTTTCTCATTGCACCCATCATAGAAAAAGCCGGAGATTGGGGAAATACCCGTGTTGCGGATGCTTTGCCCCTTAATTACTATCCAGAGTTTTAACTTTTTTAGTATAGTCATTGAAGAAAATTATAATCCACTGTAAAAAAATATTGTCCTAAAAATTATTATATTTAATTATATTTATTAAAGAAAATAATTATTTAAAATATTTAACATCATGGTAATTTATAGGATTAGAAGTTTATTAAAAAGAATCAGAAAAATACAATTCCATCATTGTTTTTATGAATCACCTCACCTATATTTGGGGAGGTTTTTAAAAATAGACTGACCTAAATTTAATTACGGGTGTTTTAGGATAAACCTCGAAATCGTTGAACTTTGATTATTTAAAATTCTCTTATTGTTAACGATAAAATAATTTTTCAATTAAAAAAGGAGCAGAGTGATGGGCAGAAAAATTTTATTTATCGCCTTCTTGAATTCTTTCCTTATCTCAATGCTTTTTGCCTTAGATGGTAACCAAATTACTCCTAAAAATGTGGCTGCTCGGTATCAGGATGTTAGAATTAAAGAATTTCCATTTGCGGTTCAGTGTTGGACTTTCCGAAAATTTACTTTTTTTGAAACATTGGAAAAGGTTGAACAACTGGGCATCAAATATATCCAGGCATACGGAAGACAGCGGCTAAGTAAAGATCTCCCTGAAAATGTAACATTTGGTCCCGATTTAACAGATCAACAAATAAAATTGGTTAAACAGAAGCTCAAACAGCACGGAATAAAGGTTGTGGCGATGGGAGTAGTGCGATTTAAAAATGAAGAGCAGGATATGCGGCGTTATTTCGATTTTGCAAAGAAAATGGGCATTCGGTTAATCATTACAGAACCAGCTTATGATGATTATTCGCTGATCGAGAAAATGGTGAAGGAGTATAATATTCGTGTGGCGATCCATAATCATCCCATTCCCAGCAAATATGCCCGTCCAGAAACAGTACTTTTCCGAATTAAAGATTTGGATCCCCGTATTGGTGTATGTGCCGATACTGGGCATTGGCTGCGCAGCGGTGTCGTTCCCGTAGAAGCGTTGCGTGTATTAGAAGGTCGGATCCTTGATGTCCACTTAAAAGATCTAAATGAATTTGGTAAAAAAGAAGCGTATGATGTTCCCTTTGGTCAGGGTGTAGCCAGCATTTATGAGATCCTGGCTGAATTAACCCTTCAGAATTACAAAGGTTTTTTAACCATTGAACATGAGAAAAAAGAAGATGCGTTAAATCCTATCCCTCCTGTAAAAGAAGGAATGGAATACGTTAAAAAGATAACTTATTATCAGGGGTATGAAGAGCTCTTAAAATTAGATCGAGGTAGGGGACGTTACTCTAAACATGGCTGGAATCATTACGGACCAGGATATTTTGAACTGGATGAAGATACAGGAATACTGAAATCCTTTGGCGGTATGGGTCTTTTCTGGTATAGTGCGAGGAAATTCAAAGATTTTGTGTTGGAGCTGGATTACCGATGCTCTCAGCATGATACCAACTCTGGTATTTTTCTCCGTGTGCCAGAAATGCCCATAAATAACGATTATATCTATCATTCTTTCGA
Organism: uncultured Calditrichaceae bacterium; assembly: GCA_964387645.1. Lineage (GTDB taxonomy): Bacteria > Calditrichota > Calditrichia > RBG-13-44-9 > RBG-13-44-9 > CAYLYM01. The sequence goes on from CAYLYM010000055.1 coordinate 14,601, forward strand.
GATTCAGATTGGAGATCACTTTAAAGGTACTCACATGACCGGAGCTGTTTATGACGCAGAGCCACCTAAACAGGATCTTATAAAAAAAGCAATTAAGCCCACTGGAGAATGGAATCATTACAAAATTACTTTTAAAGGCGATCGTATCATAGTGGAGTTAAATGGTATAGAAGTAGTGAATTGGAAAGCCGAACCGCGAGGTAAAGTAAAAGATTTCGCGCGCGAAGGTTATATCGGATTGCAAAATCATGACAGTCGTTCACCTGTTTACTTTAAGAATATTTTCATCAAAGAGCTTTAGATAAATATGAATAAAAAAATTTAAAGCCGGGAGAAAACCCATATCTTTCTCCCGGTTTTGTTTCTATGAGCATGTATTTCAATAAATTACGTTACTCTCCGAATAATGAATTATTTCCCTATTCAAAAGGTGCAAAATTTCATTTTATTAATTTTGTTCTTTTCCAACTTGTAGCCGAAAGAATTCTTCTATTTGTCATGGCATTCTGGAAATTTCTTTTCAAATAAACCCTGCATCATCGGAGGTTGAGCCCTCCTATTAGACTGCGATCTGGATAGAGGATTCGCATGGTCATTATGTGAAATCATTTTTAGTGAGTGAATACCTTGCTTATAGTGGATATCACGATCCCACGATTTGTCCAGATTAGCGGCAGGTAGTCGACTGGGATAACGTAGCAGATGAGGAGTTTGATGCTACAACTTGTGCCGCCACTGAAGTGAAATTTAACAAAATCCAATTCGATTGCCAAAAACACAATTTAAAACCAGGACTGTATCAGTATTTTGTGTAGGCCTATATTGTTGAAGATTATAATATTCCTTATTATGGTAAAATTGAGATTGGTAAAGAACTTAATGAAAATGTTTTAAAAGTACAATATCCACACACTAAATATTTTCTGATAGAAAACATCTTACATCGGGTAGAGGCAAAATATATTACTTGAAAACTGTGAAAACTTGATTTATTTTGTTTTATATTAAAATATTGATATTTTTTGTAATTTAGGAAATTAGAAATGACCGATAGAAATCAAAAGAAAATAAATCGGCGGGAATTTTTAAAAAATTCTGCCCTTAGCATTGCTGTGTTATCTACCCCGGTCTGGTTAAGTTCATGTTCCAGGGGATCTGGCAGCGGAAAAATGCCCACACGCATTCTGGGGAAAACCGGTCTGGAAGTTTCTGTTTTAGCATTTGGTGGCGGATCACAGTTTCAGAAGAATGCTGATGGAGAGTGGGAACTCTTGTTAGAACGGGCACTTAAACTTGGAATAAACTATTTTGACACGGCATCGGATTATTCCTATCGGCGTTCGTTGCATAGCGAAGAACGATATGGACGAATTCTGACAAAATATCGGGATAAGGTTATTATTGCCACAAAATTTAATTCCCGAAAAGTAGATGGGATGATGCGAGAATTTGAGGAGAGTTTAAAAAGACTAAAAACGGATTACGTGGATATTCTTCTTATCCATAGCATTGAAAAATCCGAAGATATTGACTATTTGGGAAAAGGGGTGTATGGTCGAATGTTGCAATTGAAGGATGAAAAAGTAGTGCGATTTATAGGTTTTTCCAGTATGAACAGCGCAAGGAAATCAAAAGAATTCATCGAAAAACTGGATCCTGATGTGGCATTACTGGCCATAAATCCCACCAAATATGGAGACTTTGCTGAGATAGCGCTTCCTGTTGCCCGGAAGAAAAATATAGGGGTACTTGGAATGAAAATCATGCGCGATTTAGTAGGTAAGGAAGGCACCACAGCAAAAGAATTGTTGACTTATGCGCTCACCCAGCCGGGAGTTGCCGGTGCCGTTATCGGACATTATGGAATGAAGGTGTTGGAAGAAAATGCCCATCTGGTAAAGGAGATTGTCAACACATCTGCTTTAGCTTTGAATTTTAATCGGGAAGATTTGGAAGCCAGATTAGCCAGATATGCGGGACCGCATGCCTTGTGCTGGGCCAGACCCGGTTACCGAGATGGTTCGTGGGCCTGATAGATTGATCATCTTAAAATAATCAGGGCTAATAAAACAGGGAATATGCCTTTTGGGGAATAAAAACATTTTTAGTTAATTATTAAAAATTTTATAAAACTTACTTTAGGTATTGTTAAAATTAAGGAAAATTATGATAAGAATTATTTTTATTATTTGTTTATTCTGTATTATTTTCAATTGCACCCTTTTCTCACCGCTTTCTGAAGCGGCTTATGAAGTTACAGGAACTGCGACACTGGTAGACATAACATTTAAGAATAGTGACGGAAAAATTTCTGTACATAAGAATAAAAAACCACCCTGGATCTATATCTTTCAGGCAAAACCACGCTTTGTTGCCTTCTTCTCTGTCCAGAGCAAAGTAAAAACAGGAAGCATCACAGCCAGACTCTATAAAGAGGGTGAAGTTTTAAAATCAGTTTCAGCAGACAGTGCTTTTGCATTTGTTGCTATCCGGGACACGCTGTGAAATCCTAAACGTTTTATCTTATTCTTGTTAGAAAATTTTTTTATTTTCGAGTCTTCATGAACTACACAGATGCTGTCAACTTTTTATTTTTAGGTACGGAATGAATTTTCAATAAAATCATCTACTGACAGGATAGATATAAAAATCTCTGTTCCCGTTTAATTACGATTAAAGTTTTATCAACATCCTACTTTTTCGATTGTCCCAAATTGAATACCTTGTCGAAAATAGTTACTTTCGCTTTTTAGACAATTCTTAAAAATGATATTTTTCAACCGATTAATGTCAAATTGTTCAACTTTTCTATCGTTTCTTCCCTAATATAAAATTCAGTAAATAAAAAACCATATTCAACAAAAAAATCTATCCCGATTGTATCAATCATTGTTTATTAATTGTTTATTATTAGTGTTTAGTTATTTTCTATTCTATCTATCAAACAATTTGGATAGATTAATGATTTGATCTTTTATTAAGCAAATCACTATCTAAAAATGGCTTTATTAATAAACTAACCGATTAATGATTTCATTGATCAGTTATAAATTTGTGATAATTATCCGACTTGATTAAGTAAACATATCCATTACTTCGTTTAGGGAATGAAAGATTTTATATGCACTCTCTACTATATCGGGAGATGGAGGGAGCATATCCGGGATCATCACGGCAATAGTCCCTGCAGCGATGGCTGCTTGCATCCCATTAATGGAATCTTCTAATACCATGAGTTGCCGCGGTTCTACCCCCAAACGATTGGCGATGAGAAGATAGATTTCTGGATCAGGTTTTCCTCTGGTAACTTCTTCGGATGTGATGACACAATCAAAATAATCCAAATATTCCGAGTTCTTGAAATTTGTCTCAACTTCAAACCTTGTTGAGGATGTTGCCAAACCTAATTTGAGATCTCGTGCCTTTAAAAATTGGATCAATTCCACGAAACCCGGTTTGTAAGATACGCTTTCCTGTTCGATTTTCTGTTGACGAATCTTCTGCCATCGCTTATGGAAATCCAGAACTGGAAAATCTGGTCCGAAATGATCTACCAGCAGTTTTTCGCATTCAGCTGTTGAAAGGCCTATAAATTGGTTGTATAGATTATCATTAATTTCGTAGCCAAATTCCTGCCCAGCTTGTTGCCAGGCTGTTTTATAAAGCGGTTCCGTGTCGAAAATAATGCCATCCATATCAAAGCATACTCCGCGGATATCTAAATAAATATTTTTATTTCCCAGACTTTTCTTATTTGTTTCGCCATTTTGCTTACTTTGTAAATACCCAGTCATTATCGTTTTCTGTGGTTTCCAAAATTTTGTTATTTAACCTATCCATAAACAGCAGGTAATATGTCGAAATTTTTTTGCAAATTCATTTTAATTTTCTTTATATTCCCAAATAATAAAAGAAAACAGTAAAATATTTTTTAGACTATAAAACACTGGTTCTGAAAAATCCAAGATGAACAAAATTTTATTCTAAATAATAGAAAAAATATTTTACGCCAGAAAATAATGAAAAGTTTAAAGGTTCATATCGCAGGTAAAATCCACTTTTAATAAATATTCAGGAGCTTAAGATGACCTGCAAATTCATTAACCGACGCTCATTTTTAAAAAAATCTTTACTGATGTCTACAGGTGCTTCGGTGGCATTGAGCCTTGAGGAAAAAGTTCTTTTGACCAGACCCTTCAAAACTGGCCGTGAAAAACAAAAAAATTCATCTGCTGAGGATTTTCCTTGCGGAAAAATTGGAAATGTAAAAATAAGCCGTTTGATCTGCGGGGGTAATTTAATTGCCGGTTATGCTCACAGCCGTGATCTTATTTATGTTTCCGAGTTATTGCTTAATTATTTTACTGAAGAGAAAATACTGGAGACATTGGAAAAATGCGAAGAACGCGGGATTAATACAGTAATTGCCAACATTCGGCAAAATGCCAATGACCAGAAAGTAATCCATGTCCTTAACCGTTACTGGAATGAAAGAGGTGGAGAAATTCAGTGGATTGCCCAGGTCAATCCTCGATCGGATGATATCAGGACCAACATTGATATGGCTGTGGAAAATGGTGCAATTGGTGCCTTTGTACAAGGTGGCATTGGTGATCGCTGGACGAAGCACCAGCGAGTGGATTTACTGGGTAAAGCAGTTAACTACATAAAATCACAGGGATTGATTGCTGGGGTTGCTGGCCATTCATTACAAGTACCTATGGCGTGCGAAAGGGCTGGGGTGAATGTCGATTTTTACGTAAAAACACTTCATCACGATCAGTACTGGTCAGCTACTCCCAGACCTTTCCGTAAGGATTTCATAGTAGATGTTGAAAAATCCAATAACCACAATCGCGATCACGATAATATGTGGTGTATAAATCCCGAAGAAGTAATTACTTTCATGGAAAAAGTAGAAAAACCCTGGATCGCTTATAAAGTAATGGCGGCAGGAGCCATTCATCCCAGAGAAGCCTTCGATTTTGCCTTTAAAAACGGGGCTGATTTTATCGTTGCCGGAATGTTCGATTTCCAGATTGCGGAGGATGTTATTCTTGCAAGGAATGCCTACCAGAAAAATATTCAAAGGAAAAGACCCTGGCGCGCCTGATTTTTACTGGGTTATGGTTTTTGTTTTCAAATTAAATTTACCGATTGTAGTAAAATCTTTACATTGTGTTGATGACTTGGGGATAAACAAGAATCATGAGCTAAAAGTGGTGTTTATTTACCTTAATTGATTAAGGAAATCAATCATGGTATCCAAAAGTTTGAATCGGAGAAAGTTTTTTCATGCCATCCAATCGCTCATGGGATTAGCTTTCCTGGATTCGGCATTTTTCATGCAAAATGGTTGGCATGATTTTTCGTGCGTCCTGCCAGCGTTCTGCCGGTTGGAGTGGGATACCTTTTCTTTTATGAGGGATCAAATACGCGATGATATGATCCAGTTTATAATATTGTTACTGGGCTGGGATTTACTTTTGATCTACATAACATAATCGATCTCACCCCGGAATCCCCATTGGTTATAAGTACCACTCCTGGCGCTACTCTCATTGGAAGTGGGTGGGTGATAAACTATGGTGTTACGCGTAGGTGTCTAAAGAAAACGATGCAAATGAAATCCGACTATTTCGATTAAAAAAGTGAAAACGTTAAATGAGAAGATTGGAAAGATCAAAAGACCATATTGAAAATTATTCAGACAATTTTTTAAAAACTATGAGTCAGAATTTTCATTAAAGTTTACAAATAATAATGTCACCAGGGATGACGGAGACTTCTGTAATCTGCTATAAGCAAATCTCTCATCTCTTTGGGAATAGCTGGTTTTGATTTTAACCCAGATTTTGCATTCGAAGAATGATTGTTTTTTGGAAACTGATAATTTCTACCTTCGGGCGGGTTTTTGTTTTTACAAAATGAATTTTATTTATTCGCCATTCTGAATTTGCGTAGAGACTCATTTCGATTCCATAGAAGTTTTTTCTTCCCACATCTCACCAAAAGAAGCCCGCTCGATAAAAGCCAGGTAGAAATAGCTTTTTATTTTATATTAAATTTATATAAAAAGATTTTAATAGAAATCGTTTAAATAAAAGCGTGTTTAATGATGAAAGAAGGAGGAAAAAATGGACATCCGATTTGATTCTCGAGTTGTGATTGTTACCGGGGCCAGCACCGGGATTGGTGCAGCCACCGCCATTGCGTTTGGAAAATCTGGAGCATCGGTGGTTGTTAACTATCACTCCAGTAGAGCAGCGGCAGAAAATGTGGTAAAAACGATTGAGGAAACAGGAGGAAAAGCAATTGCCGTACAAGCCGATGTTACGAGAAAAGTTGAGGTCGATCGCCTGGTACAAACTACTCTGGACCATTTTGGTAAAATTGACATTTTGGTAAATAATGCTGGTGGGATGGTGGGAAGAAATACCCTTGAAGAAATGACTGAAAGATTGTGGAACCAAGTGATGGACTTAAATTTAAAAAGCGTTTATTTGTGTACACAGGCTGTTTTACCTTATATGAAAAAGAAAAAATTTGGGCGAATTGTCAATGTAAGTTCCATTGCTGCGCGAAATGGCGGTGGGCCGGGTGCTGGACACTATTCGGCTACCAAAGCTGGTGTCATTGCTCTGACTAAAAATTGGGCCAGGGAATTGGCAGAATCTGGCATTATAGTCAATGCAGTGGCTCCAGGTATCATAAATACACCTTTTCATGACAAATATACAACTCCTGAAGTAAGAAAAAAGTTTTTAGATGGTATTCCTTTAAAACGCGAAGGTAAGCCAGAGGAAATTGCTTATGTTATCCTTTTCTTGGCCTCAGATTTTGCTTCGTATATTTTGGGCGAGACCATCGAAGTAAATGGTGGAATGTTAATGGATTGATAGAAAATGTTCTCAAATATGGACATAAAAATTTGTCGATTCCTTATTTAAAATCAACTGTTAGTAATAGCTAAAAATTTTTTGGAAATTTAAAAATTTTAGTTTTATATTTTAAAAGTGAAAAAATTTACGGCAAGTTAGATATTAGAGAATAAACCACACTGAAGTTCCTTTAAAACGGTTATTTCATTTTTTAGTAGGAAAATTTAAATATCATTTCAAAATAAATTCCTGGAGATTTTATCATGAAGATAAAACGTCGCGAATTTATCACAGCTAGCGCCGCTGGAGTTGGTGGAATGATGTTCGGATATTGGGGTAGTGCATCAGTTATTAAAAGCCCAAAATATGATCCGTTCGAAATCGTTTCTCTGGGAAAAACCGGGATAAAGGCGTCCAGGATTTCACTGGGGACAGGCTATAAAGGATGGAAGCGTTCTTCGAATCAGACCCGATTGGGGAAGGAAAAATTTGAAAGATTGATTCGAGAATCTTATGAACGCGGCGTACGGATGTTTGATATGGCAGATCTTTATGGTTCACATCCCTATTTAACTCCTGCATTGAAAGGAATTCCACGAAGCGAATATGTGATTTTGTCTAAAATCTGGTTTCGCCCTAGAGGATTACCGGAAGATGAACGACCGAATGCAGATATTGTTGTGCAACGTTTTTTAAAAGAATTGAAAACTGACTATATTGATATAGTATTATTACATTGCACTGTTTCTCCTAATTGGCCAAAAGAGCAGGAAAGGTATTTAGAAACACTGGCTAAATTGAAGGAAAAGGGAATAATCAGAGCTCATGGTGTTTCCTGTCATACCCTTGAAGCACTGAACGCCGCTGCAAATGAATCCTGGGTAGATTCAGTGAATGCCCGAATTAATCCCTATGGCGTTTCAATGGATGGTCCCCCAGAAAAAGTTGTACCTATTTTAAAAAAGATTCATCAATCAGGCAAAGGTGTGGTAGGAATGAAGATCGTCGGCGAAGGTAAATTCCGCAACGATATGGAAAAGCTAAATAATTCCATTCAATTTGTCTTAAATCTGGGATGTGTGGATGTTATGACAGTTGGTTTTGAGAAAATAGAAGAACTAGACGACTTTGCAGAACGGGTAAGACAGATTTCCCGAAAAACAGGTTAAAGGCTGAATTTATTATTTTAAAAAAGTTTATTCCGCTGCTAATTTTTTACTTCACATTGCTTACCGTATAAAAAATTGGCCATGTCACAAAAAATTTGAGTGACATGGCTTTTTTTACTTTTTATTCTGGGCTAAATAAACTTATTTCATCTTAAGCTTTTTGGATAACTTCTATTGCATAACCAGCCGCTCTTTTAATATAATTATCATCTTCTCTTTTGGCGGCGGTTTTTAGAGCGGCTAAAGCCGGACGGGCTTTTCTACCCAAATATTCCAGAGAACTGATAGCTCGCAATGCAACTTTGCTATTTTCATTTTGTAATTCTCTAATTAACACCGGTAATCCTTCACTTTCATATCCCATCTGACACAGAAATTCTGCAGCAGCAACCCTTACATCACCACAATTATCGTTTAAGACCTTTTTAACTGCATCGACGGCTGATTTGGCTTTCTTCCCCAACACCAGGCAACCAGTAACCGCCCAGTATCTAACCACACTTTCTGGATCATTCATACGCCGGATGAGTTCATCAAGATATTCCGGCTTTCGCATGGTGGCCATATCGGCGGTTTCGATGATTTTTTCCAGCGGAAAATCGGGTTCGCGCACAACTTCGTATATTGTTTTACGCTTTGCCCTTTCCAACATTTCACCTTCTGGAATAAAACCGCTGTCTCGGACTTCCAGCATCCACCGGTGACAGGCTTCACGCAGGCGTTTAAGCGTATCCTGATATTGGGGATCATCAGCTAAATTGTGTACTTCGTGTGGATCGGCTTTAACATCATAAAGTTCCTCGGGTGGTTTAGTATTCCAGAAAATGCTTTGTATTTCGTTGCATTTTCCTTCGCAGTACATTTTCTCCCAGGACTGCATGGCGGGGGCACGCCATAAATATTCAACATGTTGTGCATATATGCGATGCGGATTATAGTTTCGGATATATTTGAATTGTTTGTCTCTGACAACCCGCATCATGTCATATCTTTCATCCATTCGACCTCGAAAAGCGTAAATATATTTCCGCGGCTCACCGGCTTGTGGACCAAGAAACGCCACACCTTGCATGTGTTCGGGAATTTTTATTCCAACCAGGCTTAGCATGGTTGGCGCTAGATCGACAAAACTGATCAGTCGGTCGGTTTTTGTGCCGGGCTTTCCTGGAGCTAAGTGTTGATACTTGGGTGGAAAACGCACAATGAACGGGACATGCAGTCCAGAGTCGTAAACAAAGCGTTTACTACGAGGAAGAACACCAGCATTATCAGAGTAGTAAAAAACAATGGTATCGTCAGCTAATCCTTCATCTTCTAATTCTTTCAAAAGACGTCCAACTTGCCGATCCAGTTCTTCGATCTTATCATAATATTGGGCCCAGTCGTGACGTATTTCAGGAGTATCTGGATGATATGGCGGAAGTTTCACCCTGGCCGGATCATGTTTGAGCTCTTTCATGGGTTTATGAATGGAGCTTTCGTGGCTCACCGTTAAATTAAAGATGGCAAAGAAAGGCTGTCCAGGTGCCCGATTTTTGTAATGAGCCTTCCGGCTTGATTCATCCCAGACGCCTTCAGGTTTGGGCATATTGTAATCTTCTTTGTGGTTGTTGGTGCAATAATAACCAACTTCTCTCAAATATTGAGGGAAGAATTTGATAAATGCAGGTATTTTGTTTTTACTTCTCATGTGCTGTGTTCCCATGGTGAGCGGATACATCCCTGAAATAATGGTTGAACGAGCTGGAGCACATACTGGAGCGGTGGCAAAAGCGTTTTCATAAAGAATTCCCTCCGCTGCTAATCGATCCAGGTTTGGTGTGTTCGCAAACTTGTCGCCATAACAACCTAAAAATGGACCATTATCCTCACTGGTGATCCATAAAATGTTAGGTCGGTTTTTCTTTCTAACACATGATGACACAAGATCTGAAACAAACATCACCGATACACCCAACCCCACAGATTTTAAAAAATTTCTCCGATTCATTCCTTTCTCCTTAAAAATTTTGCCCTATTTGTTATTTCAGCTTATTTAAATACCATGAATAATATTCCCATTATTCTAATAAAGAAATAGATTCAAATAAATCTATGCGCCCAAGCAATATTTTAAGATTATTTAAGTAAATCAATAATCAAAGACATTTCAATAAAAATAAATAGTTGAACCTGAAAAAGTCTGTTTTACAGTCATTTCAAACAGCTTCTACTACAA
>CAYLYM010000056.1:0-24375 GCA_964387645.1 uncultured Calditrichaceae bacterium
TCATCCTCATTCATAATAAATTTCTCACTCAATCAATGTTATTTTGATGATTCGTATTCGATAAGAAAGTTACAATTTTTTTGCACTTTATTATCTTGAAATTTATTTTTTATCTTCACACACTTTCGCCATCTTTTACAGAATCATAAATGGCGAAAAAAAAAGCTATAGCAGAAAAAAATTTATTCCAATTCAGGCGAAACTCTCTCAATTGAATGAAAAAGGAGCACAGAATGATCGGAAAAATTGGTATTCGTAAAGAAAATAAAGATATTACAGAAAAAAGAGCTCCCTTAACACCTGATCAAGTTAAAGAACTAATCGACAAATATTCACTTCAAGTGGTTGTTGAGCCGGCTGACAACCGGATTTTTAAAAATGAAGAATACCAACAGGCCGGTGCTCAAATTTCTAATAATTTAAAGGATTGTAATATCATATTTGGTGTTAAAGAAATTCCCATTCCAGACTTTATTCCAGGAAACGCCTATTGCTTTTTCTCCCATACCATTAAAGGCCAATCTTACAACATGCCCATGCTAAAGCGCATATTAGATCTGCGAAATACGCTCTTAGATTATGAAAAAGTTACGGATGAGAATGGTAAGCGAATTATTTTTTTTGGAAAATTTGCCGGATACGCAGGGATGATTGACACATTATGGGCCTTTGGTCAACGGCTTAAATGGGAAGGCTTTGAGACCCCTTTCGCCGAAATTAAACAAGCTTTGCATTACACTTCTTTAGAAGAGGCGAAAAATGCTATTCGATTAGTGGGAGAGAAAATATTAAAGGATGGTTTACCACATGAACTCACGCCACTCATTTGTGGGTTTACTGGATATGGGCAGGTTTCGCAAGGTGCACAGGAAATTTTTGACTTACTTCCTGTGCAGACAATTACTGTCGCTCAGCTTAAAAGATTACCCGAAGAGGACAGTAAATCTAAAAATCTCCTCTTTAAAGTTGTTTTTAAAGAAGAAGATATGGTAGAACCAATAAACTCAGCCGAGGCGTTTAATCTACACGAATATTATGAACATCCTTCAAAGTTTCGTTCAAAGTTCGAAAATTATATTCCTTACCTAACAATTCTAATAAATGGTATTTATTGGGAGCCTCGCTATCCACGATTGCTTACCAAAGCGTATCTCAAGAAATTTTATCAGGAGCAATCTGATCAGAAATTAAAAATTATTGGAGACATCAGCTGTGACATTGAAGGATCCATTGAATGCACCGTAAAAACCACCAATTCACAAAATCCAGTTTATGTTTATGATCCCTTAAAAGATCAAACCGTTGATGGTTGGGTGGGCAACGGGCCGGTGATTTTAGCTGTTGACAAATTACCGGCTGAATTGCCGCGAGAGGCTTCCACATCATTCGGCAAAGCATTGTTGCCTTTTGTACCTGCGTTGGCGAAAACAAATTTTAATCTACCCTACTCCCAACTGAATTTACCCGATGAATTTAAGAAGGCGGTTATCGCTCATCAGGGATTTCTCACACCGCCTTATAAATATCTCCAGAAATTCATTTCTCCATAACCATTATTATGCTGCTAATATTTTATGTTTTATCTTTAACATTCCTGGAGGGGGGACATGGATCCCCTCATTTAAAAATACAATGAGATCAACCCTGTAAAGAAGGAGCATTGCCTTAATCTATTGAATTTGAATAATTCATCTCTCCCAAAAATTAAGTTTAGCTTTTACCCATATTATTAATCCCGAAGGAAGGGGAGAAACTATGAAAAGCAATTCTTAATAAAAAAAGTATCTCTTACTATTGAAATTTTTTAGCAAGATAAGTTGTTATTTTATTCCCAATTCTTTTTATTTACTCCTTCCTTGCCATTTCAAGACATGATTCAGCAGAATATTCAAAATTACTTGTTTTATATAAAATTATTTGTATAAATTTATCATATTAAAAATGATTCTTGACAAAAATAGAGTATGGGATCTTTTATTGATATCAGGAAACGGTTTCGAAATGAATGTCACACTTAATTTTGATCACACCTTTTCTGGAAAGTTTTTGTATTGCTTACCGATAAAAATAATTTAATAATGCATTTAATTTTAATTCCCGGAGGATTTTATGAAAAAAGTTCTCATCCTGGGCGCGGGTCTTGTTGCAAAACCAATGGTGGATTATCTTCTCTCTCAAAATTTTCTGGTAATACTGGCAACCAGAACTGTTACAAAAGCCGAAAAAATTCTTGGAAATCGTAAAAATGGAAAAGCGGTTCACCTTTTGATGCAAGATGAAGTAAAATTAGACCAGTTGATCAGCAATTCCGACATTGTCGTTAGCCTTTTACCTTACACTTATCACGTAAAAGTAGCCCAATTTTGTTTAAAACATAAAAAAAGTCTGGTAACAACCTCTTATGTAAGTCATGAGATGCAGAATCTTGATGATCAAGCTAAAGAGAGAGGGATTTTAATATTGAATGAAATTGGTTTAGATCCTGGCATCGATCATATGTCAGCCATGCGTATCATAGAGGACATTCATTCCAGAAATGGGAAAATCATTTCCTTCCGTTCGTACTGTGGAGGAATTCCGGCACCGGAAAACAATGACAATCCCTGGGGATACAAGTTTTCGTGGAGCCCTAAAGGTGTACTGATGGCAGGACGAAATAATGCTCGTTTTCTTAGCGAGGGAAAAATTGTAGAAATCTCCGGAAAAGAGCTATTTAAAAATCACTGGCCTATTACAATCGAAGATCTGGAATTAGAGACATATCCAAATCGGGATTCAATACCATACATACAACGCTATGGCATTCATGAAGCGCAAACAATGTTTAGAGGAACACTCCGATATCCAGGTTGGTGCCAAACACTTTCCGTGGTAAGTGAATTGGGATTACTTGAAGAAACACCCGTGACTGATGTCAAAGGAAAAACCTATTGTGAAATCTTAAACCGTATTCTCAAAGTTCCTCAAGGTGAAGATCCTAAAAAATATATTTCGAAGAAATTACACCTCGAAGAAAAGGACGAAATTCTTCATAAATTTTCCTGGTTGGGATTATTCGACAAGGAAGTTTTTCCAGAGGAAACAACGACACCAATTGATTTCCTGGCTTATTTAATGCTTAAAAAAATGCAATATTCTCAGGATGAACGAGATATGATCGTCCTCCACCATGATTTCGTAGTTGAATTTTCCAATCAAAAGGAACATATTCTTTCCACATTAATCGAAACAGGGGCGATCAGGAATAAGTCGGCCATGTCTCGAACCGTTTCACTCCCGGCTGCCATTGCAGTTCGATTAATACTGGAAGGCGCAATTAAAGAAATCGGGGTACAAATTCCGATTCATCCCGACATCTACCATCCAGTACTGACTGAACTTGAAGATATGGGTTTAATTTTTAGAGAAAAAAAGGAGAAATTAAAACATTTAAACTCCTCAGATAAGACAAACTAAATGTCGGCTTGACAAGCCTTTGGGTTTATATTAAATTTGCGCAGCATTTAGGCCGGAGTGGTGGAATTGGCAGATCAGTCTGGCAGGCGCCAGCCTGACAGGCGCGCCGGACTCAAATTAGTTTTTAATTCAGATGTATTTTGTTTATGTTCTCTGGTTTCCGAAAGATGGAACTAAATATATTGGCCAGACCAATAATTTACTAAGAAGGGTGAAGCAACATCTTGATGGTAAAGTTGAGTATACGAAGAGTCGAAGGCCATTTAAGTTGATTTATGTAGAGAAATTCTTAACTCGAGAAGAAGCGGTAAAGAGAGAAAAATATTTAAAATCAAGGAGCGGTAGGAGATATTTAGATAAAATACTTAATTTAGGCCGGAGTGGTGGAATTGGCAGACGCGCCGGACTCAAAATCCGGTCCGGGTGACACCGGGTGTGGGTTCGAGTCCCACCTCCGGCACAAGAAAAGGCAGGTCTGATTAAAAATGCCTGCCTTTTTTATTTTGAGGGGAAAAACGATATTTCATGTCTATGTCCTTTAAAGTCCGAAAGATATAAAATTTTATATCGGCCAGATCAACTACCTTGAACTTCCGGTTAGAGCAGCATAGAAAGGGTCTATTTGAGTCTACCTGAAATAGGTGGATTCTTTGATGCAGAATACCTGTCCAAAACCCGAATTACGAAGCAGACAAAATTATGTAAATACTGCTGTTGTAAAATTTGAGAAAAATCTATTGAATAGATAATTGTATCGCTCAAACGTTAAAGAAAAAATTTTCCTTTTCTCTTTTCAATAAATCCTCAACATCGGATCAATTTTTTATTCAGCCAAATTACAAGATAATTTTGATAAAGAATCAATATTCTCCTGGAAACAACTGCCGAATCAATCTTATGGCATCTCTGGCGGTATTCATAAAGGTATAAGGTTTCGCTTCGGGCGTATGGTTTTCAGGTACTTTGTACCGGGATTGGATTAAAAAAAGATCTGGGAAAATACCGTCATTATAGAGCTTATAAACGTAATTGATAGTCAAGTCATGAAACATTTTAGCGGTTCCATTACGGGGTTCGGCATTGATGATAATATGGAATTGAATTTGTCTTTGGAAACACCATTGTTGCAGCTCTTTAAACTTTCTGGGATTATTTACAATACCATCATCATCACGCGTTCTTTTCTCTCTGTAATAATTATATGGACAGTCCACCTCAACAAACGCTATTCTCCCTCCAGCTTGTGTTAAAGCACCATACAATTTTTCTAAAACTTGAAGATAGGTAATGCCCGACCTGGTTGTATAGTCACCATTAAATCCTCTTAGTTCCTCCGTAAAATCCCAATTTGGGAAATTTGTTATAAGTCCGATGCGAATCTTCGGATAGACAGCGTGAATCTTTTTCCAAAAATCAACCAACTCTACGGCAATCTGGTCCAACGTTTTTGCCTCTGGATGATTATGAATCCCTTTTAACATTCGCCGTACAGGACCATCTAGATGAAGTAAAGCTACCTCTCCCCCATTTTCGAAAATGGGACGAATTTGATTTAAGGCTTTTTGCACTGCACTTGAGGAACCCAGATGAAAATCGCCAAATTTACATCCAATTTCAATTTGACGAGAACGCATAAATTGAACAAATTTTTTCGGATTTGATTTGGTACACCAGTTTGCGGAGGTGAACTGAACACCATAGTATTTGTATAAATTAATCCCCTGTGCAACCTCTTCCCATTCTGACGGATCTAAAAACAATGAATCGGGGGAAACAGTAATATTAGATGGTGCTATCACAATTTTTTATGATTTTGGATTAATGGAAGAAATACCCAAAGGTTCCTTATTCTGTAAACAGGCTGAATGAAATTAGAATATAATCAGCAAGCTGAAAACCATTAAACTTATTTGTTTTTTCCTGGATGTCGCATAATAGATTACAATATTTACCCATCGTAAAAAAATAAATACAATTTATTTATTTAAGTTAGTGATCAGATAATTAAGTAGTTTTATTTAAGAATAATATGTTTAATTTAGATTTATTGTTCAATAGACATAAATTTCCATTTTATGCTTTTATAATGGAATATTTTTCCTTCAATTCTTTGTACTCTACCATTTAACTTTCCATTTTCATCTTTTATAACACTACATTTGGTCCAGGAATATTCACCTTTTTCATAATCAAAACTTTCTCCATCATCGTCATATAGTAGAAAAGCCCCTTCAGATTCACCATAATATCGTAATTCAAGAGGCACAATCTCATCTTTACCGGGAACATGCAAAACTGAAGGGATCATGGGAATAATTCCACCATCTTTTACAAAAAGAGGAATTCTACTTAACCCTGGAGTTACTTCAATAATTTCACCATTACCGACATATTTACCCGTATAGAAGTTATACCATTTTCCTTTGGGTAGTATTACTTGCCGTGATTTCTGACCGGCAAACATCGGAGCAACCAGAATAAAAGGACCAAACATATATTGATCTTTGATGTCTCTTCGAATAGCTTCTTCATAAGGATTTTCAGTATCGTCCAACTGCTTTTTTTGAAAAAATGGTTCACGGATAAATCCTTCCTCCAGATTCATGGCTCTTATGGGAGGAATTCCCTCGAAATAATATTGGGCAAATATAGAATAAATATAAGGTAGTAATCTCAAGCGCAAAGTTGCAATTTCTTTTACTGCTTCATAAACTTCCGGGAACGACCATGGTTTAGTTCCACTAGACCAGGCATTGATCATTGCCATTGGCGAAAAGCAAACAGATTGCATTCTACGCAGCCATTCTTCTCCAGACTTGGATGAACGAACTTCTGGTGTCCACAAAATGCCACAAAAGCTGGAATTCACTAATGCGGTAATAAAATCTTGATGACTGTAATAATCATTATAAATCACAAACGGAAAAGAAGATGCGCCAGCATTAGAAGCACGCACCAATCCAAAGGTTCTTATGCCTTTTTTACGATACAGTTCGGTAAATAACCGTTGTAAAAATAAACCATAAGTCTGACGTAACTGTTCTGCATCAATACCAGAGGGGAAGGTGGCTACATCGGGCCATAGCCAGCGATCATATCCATCCACTTCGTCAATTTTTACACCACTCACACCAATATTTAAATGATTTTTCCAAAAAAATTCTTTGAGAATTGATCTAGCTTTTTCCATAGAATAATCAGGAACGATGCCGGTCCATACGCTATGAGATCCAGCAAAAGGTAGAAGAGATTTATAAAGAGAAGCGTGTGGTGAAACATAGGGATTCAACCATAGATTAATCCTGATGCCACGTTCGAGTAACGATTGCACAAATCTTTTCGGATTGGGAAAGCGATTAGGATCCCATTCATAAGTACAGGGATAAGAAGCACTCATCCATCCCGGCTCAAGTCCTACAATATCCAATGGAAATTGTTTTTTTTCAAACTCTTCCACTTCCTTGAGGACGTCATCGGCACTGTATAATCGGTGCATTCGATAGATAAATCCCAGTCCCCACTTAGGTGGCAAAAAGCCTCCCCCACAATACAAATTATACCGACTGACCACATCTAAAAGGGACTCTCCTCCAAATATGATAACTTCGACACCTTCAGTCGGGACTAATACTTCCACTGCATCTGAGATGGGACGTGATGTCCAGTTTGGATCAGTATTACGATCCCTAACTTCAGGTTGATTGGGACTGTCAATACGTACTGTGGTTCCTACATAAAACGTTAAATATCGTGCCGAGTTAATCAGCACTCCATAGCCTTTGCTGGAAACATAAAAAGGAACAGGGGCGTGAGTACGCCCATTGTCTTTCCCTCCATAATGATCCACATGCAGATGTAATACCTGTCCTCGACGGTTGACATTTTTGAACTGGAGTCCAAGACCGTAGATTTGCTCATCATTTTCAAGAGGAAATCTTAAATAAAGTTTATGGTTTAAATAAATTGCTTTAACTGAATGTGGCTCGAATGGAAAACTGACCGAACTCTTTTTACTCAAAGCAGTTAAATTTGGTTGAATGTGTGCGGCATTGAGCAAATTGATTTTTTCAGGTTTGCCTATATCACACTTCCACACTCCCGGAGCAATCTCTTTCCAGTTTAAACTTAGTTCTATTTTACTTTTACTGCAGTTACATGCAATAAAAAGAGAAAGAAAAACAATCAAACAAACACGGCTACCAAATTTCACAAAATATTTAGAATTAATTGATCGATTACTCATCTCAAAATTATCATATTCTATATGTCATCATAAAAATATACACTAAATGTAATATTTATTTAATTTGCAAAAAAGTATAAAAAAAGAAAAATTTCTTGTATTATTATTGATCGAATTTCATACTTTGATTAAGTTCTTAAAAAAGTGTAAATAATTATGAAGATTATGTATCCGATCATAAAAACTTTGAATTGGAAATAAGATGACAAAAATGCTAAAATGGTTAACTCCCATTCGGGCTCTGAGTATTACAGTTGTGATTGTGGTCGTCTTATTATTTGCTGCCTATCTGGATTATCATCAACGAAAAATGGATTATTATCAATTGATGGAAAATCAGGCATATATTTTTCTGGAAGCTCTTGACCGGGCAACATTAACACTGCTAGATGCGACTATTTTTATCGAAAAAAAATTGAATCAACTGGTTTTGAATGAACTGCAATATACAGATTTATTACTGGAATCGCGCAGGCAACCAGAGCCCCTTATTCCTGCTAAAACATTGTGTGATGAGTATGTAATTTATAATCGATCCGGGAAGAAAATTTATTCAGCATTCAACAATACTCAGAACTTTCAGAACATCCCTGAAGATATAATACAATCTTTCTTGTATAAAAATCAAAAAGATACGGTATTCTCTTACTATCCCGAAACTGATAACACCAAAGAAATTTTGATTGCTATTCACCATCGACTCCAGGGTGGCTTAATTATAGGAATTGTGAACCCGGATGATGTTCAGCAATTGCGAAGAAAGCTAGGATTTGGTTATTTCCTGAAACAATTTCAACTGGGAAAAAATGTAGAATATATTGTGGTACAAAATAGCCAGGCCATCATTGCAGGCAGTTTTGGAAGTTATAAGTTAAGTACCTATAATGATGATCCATCCCTTGAGAAAGTGGAAAAGGAAGGAGGCTCTTTCTCTCGGATTATAACATACAAAAATGGATTGGTTTTTGAAACTGTCCAGGCGTTTCGTCAGCAGGATAAAACACTGGGTGTTTTTCGTTTGGGATTGTCCATGGAAGAGCTGGAAAACCTCCAAAAAACAGCCCGGCAGCGCTGGATTGTGGTAACATTGTTTCTTTTTGGGGTGGGATTATTGCTTTCCGGTTTTACCTATGTTTATCGTCGACGGGAACTTCTCGATCGTCAATATCAACAACTTTATCAATACACCAATTATTTATTAGATCATTTGCAAACCGGTGTATTAAGTGTTGAATACAAGGAAAAAATCACGCTGGCAAATAAAAAAGCCTGTGAGATCTTAGGTAATAATAAAAATTTAGCCATTCCATTCTCTGTAAATGAACTTCCTGAACAAGTTAAATTGTTTATTCAGGAGTGCCATGATAGAGACCTGGATTTTCGGGAAAAAGAAATACGATTACAAGAACAATCGGAAGAGCAAATATTATATATCCGGGCGCAAAGACTTTATCGAGAAAATAATCCATTGCTGATCGTTTTACTGGATGATGTTACTGATCGGACCCGATTGGAAGAGCAGGTCCTCCGTAATCAAAGATTAATGGCCATGAAAAATATGGCGCAAGCTGTGGCTCATGAAGTCAAAAATCCATTGAATGCCATGCAATTAATTCTGGATCTCCTCCGGAAAAAAGGTAGCACGGATATTTCCCACCAGGAATATGAGCACTATCTGGATACTCTTCGGCAGGAAATTGCGAGAATCAGCCACTTAATCAAAGAATATCTTTCATTAAACCGTCCCATCCATCCTCATCGTGAGGAATTTTCAGTATCCCAATTGGTAGATGATGCAGTTAATTTATTTTTACCTACATTTAAGCAGCATGATATTCAGATTCAATTGAACATACAACCATCTTTAAAATTATATGCCGACCGTGAGTTAATAAAGGAAGTTCTTGTGAATCTGATAAAAAATGCCGTGGAAGCTATGGAAGAAGGAGGACTGCTCTCCATTGAATGTACCACTGTGGAAAATAAAGCTATTGTGCGGATTCAGGATACGGGAATAGGTATTTCTTCTGAACATCTTTCTTCTATATTCGATCTTTATTTTAGTACCAAGAAAAATGGAAACGGGATTGGACTTTACCGTGTGCAACAAATTGTTGAAGCGCATCAGGGTGAAATTTTTGTTCATAGCGAGGAGGGTAAGGGAACCACATTTACAATTGTTTTTCCCGATATGATTATCACAAAACAGGAGAGTTCATGAGATGAAAACCCACGTTCTCATTGTTGAAGATGAAGCTATCCAGAGGCAGGTGCTGGCCACACATCTACAGGATGAAGGTTATGATGTGTTGGAAAGTGAGAATGTTGAACAGGCATTGGAAAGGATTCGTCAGGATGCAGTGGATATTGTGATTTCAGATTTTAAGCTTCCTGATGGTACGGGGCAGGATTTACTGGAGAAGATTCAGGAGATCAATCCGGCTATTCCGGTGATTCTCATCACGGCTTATGCCAGTGTGGAAAAAGCTGTACAGGCGATGAAAAGTGGGGCTTTTGACTACATTACTAAACCAATTCAAATAGAAGAACTGCTGGTTGTATTAAAAAGGGCGCGTGAGCACCATTTCCTTTTAATCGAAAACCAGCGCTTAAAAGCTCAACTGGAACAGGAAGCATCTTTTTCTGGATTGATCGGAAAAAGCCGGAAAATGCAGGAGGTTTTAAATCTGGCAGCACGGGTAGCCCCTACCCAGGCGACGGTTCTATTACGAGGGGAAAGTGGCACAGGGAAGGAGATGCTGGCCAGAGCTATTCACCTGGCCAGTCCGAGAAGAGATGGCCCTTTTGTGGCTTTTAATGTGGCAGCTTTGCCCGCCACATTGATCGAAAGTGAGCTTTTTGGGCATGAGAAAGGAGCCTTTACGGGTGCCGATCGGCGGCGCCTGGGACGATTTGAAGAAGCACATGGGGGAACGATTTTTATTGATGAAATAGGCGATATGCCCCTGGAAATTCAAACGCGACTTTTACGAGTATTGCAGGAAAATACCATCCAGCGCCTGGGAAGTAATAAAAATATTCCTGTTGATATACGCATTATTGCTGCCACGCATAAAAATCTGGAACAAATGATTAAAGAGGGGACTTTTCGTGAAGATCTATATTATCGCTTAAATGTGATTTCCATTCATATTCCCCCATTACGAAAACGCAAGGACGATATTCCCCTGATGGCGCAGCATTTTCTAGAAAAGTATCGGGCAATGCACCATAAAGAGGTTTCGGGTTTTACACGGGAAGCTTTTGATAAATTGATGAAATATAATTATCCCGGGAATGTGCGAGAACTGGAGAATATCATTGAGCGGGCGGTTATTCTGGCTCGGGGAAATGCCATTGACGAAGATGACTTACCTGAACATCTTTTAAAAGAAAATAATGAGAATTTAAGGGAAGTCGAGGAGAATTTACCTCTGGATGAAGCTGTCGCGAGATTGGAGATGCAATTAATCCGGAGGTCTCTTGAAAAGCATCATGGCAATCAAACCCGGGCCGCTGAGGAGCTGGGCATTTCTGAACGTAAGCTTCGTTATAAAATGGAAAAATATGGTCTAAAATAGTTTGACAAAATTGTCGATCCTACGACGAAATTGTTATCATTCCTTATAAAAAAGTGAATAACACAAATTATTAGTATCAGTTTATGTTATTAATAAATAATTATTTATATCCTTCCGAAAATTTTTGGCACATCTTTTGAGTTAACCATTATCGCCATGGCAATAACTTAGGTCATAAAAAAGATATGGAGGTGTCTCATGAAAAATTTACAATTTGTTGTATTAACACTTATCATAAGCTGTTTCATCTTCCTAGCTAGTAACACACCCGTTCTGGCACAGGATGAAGACACACCGCCCCAGGACATTCAAATGCCTTTTATCGATCGGGACGGGGATGGCATCAATGATTTACTGCAACATGGCTGGGGCTTGCGTTTTATGGAACGGTATAAAAAGCGTCAACTGGTATGGGACCAATTGAAAGTGGAAATTTTGCGCGGTGAGGATGGCCTCATGGTAGATACCAATGGAGATGGTGTGGGAGATGTGAGCTTTCACGAATTTATGAAAGAAAAAATGAATGAGTTGATTGATACGGATGGGGATGGTACTCCCGATACGGCAATCAAAGATTTTTTGGGTCGCCGCTTCAAAGCATTTGATCGAGATGGAGATGGATTGCCAGATGATATTTCACGTGAAGAAATGCGCCAGATGATGCAACGGATGCGAGAATGGCGGCAGCAAATGTGGGAACGCATTAAAGAAGGACTTCCCCCATTTGAAGATAATGATGGCGATGGTATCCCCGATAATTTACCCTTCCAGGGACCAATGCGGGGACGTCACATGCACAGTGGTGGTCATTAATCCAATAGGCAGCCCAGACCACAACACCCGGGAGAGCTGGAGTTCTCCCGGATGTGTTACACCATAAGAGGAGGATGATTATGAAAGTTGTATATTCATTTGTTTCTCTCATAATTACAAGCGCTCTGATGATTCTGAATATGGCACTTGCTCAAACGCATCTTACATTCTCAAATTTTCTCATAAATGATGGAAATGCATATAATAATCGAACGAATTATCAGGAAAATATTCATCAATCCAGTGTTCAGCTTAATCATCAATGGACCTTTTCCGATATCGTTTTTACGCCCTATTATGAAATAAATGTCATGCGCTATTCCAAAAACAGTGATTTAAATAACCTGTCACATAATATCGGTTTACGGAGTCGATATATTTCTGATAAAAATACACTTTCCCTGATTCTCGCTGCACGTTTGTTTGATTACAAAGATCCGTTTGTTTACTATGAAGTGAATCGGTATAGTGGAACTCTTCGATACGAATATGATCCCGATCTTTTTCAACATCTGGAAATGAGCCTGCTCATTCAAAAAGATCATTATAATGAATTTGATCTGCTGGATAACACTGTTTTTGAATGGAAGACTGCCTATCAGCACTTTTTCCCAAATCGATTGGGCGTTACAGTTCGGGGACATCTTGGGAAAAAGAATTATGTAAATCAAAAGGTTGTTCAATTTTATGGATATGTTCCGGGGAGATTTTACACAGCGCGTTACCGTGAAGATCCGGTGGAAACTGTGCAACTAAGTGGTTCGATCAATGTGGCGAAATCGCTTCTGAGCTATACAGGAATGAATGTGATGCTTGGTGGACAATGGTTTATCGGCGATCCCATCAAAGCTTATCTGGATGGGATGTATTATTTTACTCAGAACGATTTATACGATGATCCTTATGCTTACCAGGGATACTTCTGGGCGGTCCAACTGACACAACAATTTGGAGTAGGCTTTCAGGCAAAGGCAGGCTATAAATGGATGCGCAAAGATTATGCTGGCACACCTGCACTGGATGAAGTGGGAGAACTTACGGGAGAGACACGGCTGGATACCCGTCGGGAATTTTCTTTTTTGTTGACGAAAAGATGGCTCACACAATGGACGTGGCTTTCTTCACTGGATCTTTATTTGACCTACTTTTATCGCGAAAATCCATCTAATGATCCCTATTACGATTTCAAGGATAACATTCTCATGGGAGGTGTTGCATTCACATTTAAGTTTTAACAAACATTAATTAAAGTAAAGAGATACCCAGACCCATTTTACAATGTGTGTGAGTATTTCTTTTAAAAATTTTCATGAACTGAAAAATAAATTTACAAACATAGTGGCCTTATGAAAGGAAGAAATGTTTTAAGTTTATATAAATTTCATAAAAGAATAAATATGTGTTAAAAAATTTAGCAAACAATCTGAATTTTTGGATTATTACCACAAACCAGTAAAAAACTCTATTCGTTTTAAAGTTAAGGATAATTTTAAAACAATATATCGGCCATTTTCATAAAATATGTCCCAATGGCAAATGTTTTATTGCAAAAAGTTAATAAACTTTTCTACTACCTACTACTACTTAAGATAAATTTCTAAAAAGACTCATTAAATTATAGGCTATCTTGGCAAAATTCAAGATAGCCTCAGTACCCCAAAAATTACTTAAATTAAAACTACTGACCAGTCTGGCACGTACCAACCGGTCGTAGCGAAGCGAATATCCCGATTTATCGGGGACAGGCCCGTCACTTCCCTGTGTCTGCCAGGCCCGTCTGGCTACCAGACAGGCCGGATAGAAAAAAATTTTAAAAAGATTTTTTATCCTGCTGTGGTGGCATTTGGAATAACAATTACTTTAATTACATTGAGCTAAAACACTTTTATAAATGAATTACGCACAACGGGTAATATTTTATTTCTTATTCTATAAATTGATAAACCTTTTTGAAGAAAATGGATCAAGTCATTGTATTCAGCGCAAATGTAAATGTTTTTCATCAATTCTTTAAAACTGTCTAAATGTGTTAAAATATAAAAAATTCTAGATGCAAAGCTATTCAGGAAATTCAATCTCTTTTTTTGTTCATCCAAAATGGAGCCGTAGCGAACCACATCACAGTACCCAACAACATTAGATTTTTATGAGTATCAAACTCAATCGTTTTCAAAAAGACAAAGAATGAAGGAAACAGCGTTAAAAGCAATCCTATAAATGAAACTATTTTTAGAATAATTTTCATACTAATGCACTCCTTTCTTTTAATAGAGGTCTCTGAATCAGAAAGCTTGAAACTAAATACAGGATTGAGGCAATAAACCAACCCGGGAGACCCAGAAAGAAAACTTCCATTCCATAATAAAGGTTAATGAACAGACAAAGTGCTAATGAAACAATCCAGGAGATAGCCGCGGCAGGATTAAACGATTTATTAAAATGTTCAGCAAAGTGCGGTTTTAAACCCAATCTTGGTATAAGGTAAACATCCATCATAATGATTGCTCCCATAGGCATCAAAATCAGGCCGTAGAGAGCCACAAACTCCAAAAGCTTCATAACCAGAGCCGGGAAGAATGCTGCAAAGGTAGTAATCAAACCGACAACCATGGTTACTTTCCAGGTTTTCCATTTGGGACGGATGGCCTGTAATGCTAATCCAGCACGATAAATAGTGGGATTAGCTGTTGTCCAACCGGCGATAATCACACAGATAGCTCCAGCTATCCCAGCCGCTCGATAAGCCACCGGCCCGGGTGCAAATTCTGTACTAAAATTGGATTCCAACAAAAACAAAGAATACAAAATACCCGATGCTACCCAGGCAATATAATGTCCTAAATACATCCCGGTGGCAGAAGAAAAACCGTAATACCATTTTTTTGCATAACGTAAAATGGACAGATCGGCCATTCCAATGTGCATGGCCATATTACAGAACCAGGCAAAAAACATCACATGCCAGAAGGTAAATTTACTCTGTCCAGCAAGTGGGTCTCCCATCCAGATTTTTTTATTGGCAATATGCCAGAAATCGGCTAAAGAGTGAACTCCTAATTCAGGTAGAACGGCAATGGCGGCAGCGATGAATACTAAAATCATCCAGGGAGAGGCGACATTGGCAAAGCGAGAAACCTGTGTATAACCAAACATGGCAACAGTAGTCGTAACAGCACCAATCACTAAAACAGCCACAATCCAGCCTAAACTATTGGGTAACCAATCATTCAAAGAGGGCATACTCAAGCCAAACGGTATCCCCACAGCAGTAGCCGAAACCGCAATCATCGCTCCAGCCAGAAAACAAAACATCAAAGCATTCACCAGGTTGTAGATAACTGTCAATCGCGTTCCACAAATTTTTTCCAGCATGTAATACAATGTAAGTCTTACCCGTGTCGCGATGGGCGCAGTGAGGAAAGCCCAACTAAGAACAGCTAAAAGATTTCCAACTAACAGACCCAGTAGAAGATCGCTGGCAGTGACACCATGAGCAACAAAAAGGGGGCCTATTACAAATTCTGTTCCTGCAGTATGTTCTCCTGCATACATACCAATAAAACTCCCCCACCCTTTCCACTTTTCCTCAGGAACCGGCGTGCGCTCAAATTCCTCTACTAAATTCAATTGCTTTACAATCCCTACTTGTTCCATAAGCTCACCCTTCTTTTTTAAATTAGGACAAAGATAAAATGTATATTTTTATAACGATTACAAAATGTATTAATTGAACCAAAATTTGTAAATAAAATTTCCACCATTTTTAAATACGAATATTATCTTTGATTTCTATTTAATCAAAATATAGCAAGATGCCTGCTTTTTATTAAAAAATGAACAGCCAAAACAGATCAGGATAAAATATGAATTCATATTAAAACTATTATAAATAATACAGAATGAAATATATCATTGAAAACCGAATAACAAATAATTTAAAAAATCTTCACAATCTAACAATGAAAATAAACTTTGCTCTCTATTTTGCAATATAAAAAAATTTCAAGATAATCAAGTAAAAAACTCCTATTTTCTGTAATACTACAATGTAGAGTCTAAAATAATCAGTCTTATTAAAAACAATATTTCTTATTCATATAATGCATTCAAACTGACTTTTACAATTGAAATTTTTTAATAGTTAAAGTATTAATTTCTTACTCCAGTTTTTATTAAATAAGTCGATAATTTTGAATTAAATTATTTTTAGAATGTTGTAATATTAATTTTAATCCTAAAACTGGATATTAGGATGAGATATGGAAAACAATAACCCAAATAATTTTATCGAGAGAAGAAAAGGACCCGATCTATTGATAAAAGCTATTAGATGGTTAGCTGTTTTGGGTTGGTTTATCATGCTTGCAGCTTTGGTTATCTATGCTATTGCTAAGCCCCACACTTTGATATTTTTTGATCGAGAGTATAATATTCAACTTCAAACTGTTTTGAATATACAGCTTGCTACATTCTTGTTTTATCTCATGGTTTGTGGATTGCTCATGAGTATTGGAGGCTTCTATTTAAATATTAAACGTAGTCGGCGAAAAGATGACGAATATCGCATCTCATTAATTCTTCTTGGAATGATTTCATTGTTGGGCATTATTACATATCTTATTTCACTTTGATCAATTTTTACACCGATTAGTGAAATCAATTCAATTTTCTAATGAATCACTAAAAAATCGGCGGCGCTATAACGCCGCCTATCTCAGTAATTCATCCTTAATTTTAAGTGTAAAGGTAAAATTTTCTCGTATTTCTTATAACATCTTTAAAGTTTTTTTAACCAATATTTAAAAACGATTAATTGAACCTCCTGAATAATTAGTTAAAGTATTAAAATTCCCGCAATGACAGTCAAAAAAATTATTCAGATATTAATTCCTTTGCTGTTCTTTCTGTTTCAAATATTCATTTAAGCTATCCAAATTAAAAAGCCATTTTCCGCCGAGCTTAATAGCGGGAATATCTAATTTTCCACTTTCCAGTAAACGGTATAAACTACCTTTGTGCATCCTTAAATATTCAGCAGCTTCTTTTAAGGTTAAAAGTTTTAATTTTTGTGTAGTCTCCATAATAGTTCACTCCTTTCTTAACTTGGATTACTTTTTTTATTCTATCCATTGAGCTTTAATTCAATTCTTCTTTGAGAACAAATTAACTTGTAAAACCATAAAATAAATCTTAAATGTAACATTAATGATAATATTAAGTTGTTATGAAGATACCAATATAATATTTTACACAATTCTTATATTTATTCTTTATTTTTAACTTGAATTAAATATAATTATTTGTGAAGAAATTGTCAACCAAATTTCATATAAAATTCATCTGCTTCATCTAATCCTATGTGATTAATTATTCTGAGTTTAAGATCGAATATAAAAAATTCTCTTTACCTTCTCTTAGGAGTAATATTAATTAATTTTGTTCAATATTTGATAAAGTTATTAAAAACAGGCAGGTAAAATTTATTACTATATTAATCTTATTCAATATTTCACATGAATTATGAAAAAAAACAATTGGTTATAAACAGAAATTTTGCCATTATTTAAAATGGTTTCAATAGAAAGCAAACGCACAAATCACCAAAACAGACCTCCCAAAAACCTCAAACGGTCAGACAGACAATACCATTAAAATAGTTAAAATTACAAACGACAGTTTGTTTGAGATTCATCGTCAGGACTGCCAGCTTCATCGTTAGCACTGTCAAAACAGCTCCACATATCAACATTAGCATCACAAGTCGATATTATCTGATCGGGGTTTCGCACCCCCTGACGTGGTTCACTTCTAAAAAAGAAAATATTGCAGACTGAATTCCACAGCTAAACACCTTCTTAAAAAATCACGACTTTCCCCGACCCCCATCGGTTTTTAATTCAGAAAATTTCAAGTATTTCAAAAATAAGCCTTGTTTATACTACTAATATTATTTACTTTGTCCATTACTAATAGACAAATAGCAAATTCTTATCTATCTGGGATGGACAAATGGAAAAATTAAAGCAAATTATTCGCGAATACGAAGAGATACCGTTTGAAGGTTTAAAACGGGGATATGATTTAGAACTTTATCACTTAAACAATGCGTTAACAATTGTCGGGCCCCGTCGGGCAGGTAAAACAACTTACCTTCGAGAAATCATTCACACCTTGAAGTTAGATCATTTTTTATTTTTAAATTTTGAAGATGAGCGGATATTAGCCATTGGTGAGCTTGACCCTTTTATAGAAGCCTTTTATGATTTATACCGCAAAAAGCCACACATCTTTCTTGATGAGATTCAAAACGCAAAGAATTGGCATCTCAAAGTTCGTCGACTGATTGATCAGAATTACAAAGTATTTATTACCGGATCAAACGCCAACCTCCTTAGCGTTGAAATTGCAACACATTTAGCAGGAAGAACCTTTACCAAAAAAATCATGCCCTTTACTTTCCGCGAATTCATGCAATTCAAAAAGCTACCGATTTCGAGAACATCATTTTATGGTAAAGAAAGATTTGCGATAAAAGAAGCATTTCGAGAATTCCTGATTTATGGAAGTTTCCCGGAAGTTGTTCAAACAAAACTGAAAAGAGAATTACTGCGGCAGTACTTCGAATTTGTTTTTTACAGAGATATCGTTGCCCGTTATAAAATTCGACATGAAGCCTCCATCCGTTTATTAATCCAAAAATTGACGGAAAACCTTGGTAAAAGTTATCAGGTGAATAAATTGCGCAATAAAATTTCACAGGTTGTAAGGGTAGGTAAACAAAGCCTTTTTGATTATCTTAAATTTTTGGAGGAAAGCTTTTTTGTCGTTCATATCCGAAATTTTCAAAAATCTTTCTTGCAGAGAGAAACAGAAAGGAAGACATACTTTATTGACAACGGATTTATTACAATTTTAAGTCTGGATATGGAGTCCAGCAAATTACTGGAAAATCTGATATTTTTAGAATTGTTTAAAAGGGGAAAGGAAATTTATTATTTCAGGATGAAAAATGAATGTGATTTTATTGTGAAAAAAGATGAACAAATAAGTGATGTGATCCAGGTGTGCTGGGAATTGAATGAAACAAATCGGGATCGCGAAGTGAATGGCCTTAACGAAGCGTTAAATTTTTTACATCTGAAGAAAGGACTTATTGTCACCTATGAACAGGAAGAAAATTTGAAGCATGATGGAAAGACCATCGAAGTTAAACCGGCATGGAAATGGCTTTTGGAAATTTGATCGGGCAAAAAATTTCTATTAAGTTGTTTCCCTCACCGGAGACAGATGGTTCACCATCAGACAATGTTAATAAGTTTTTTTTGATACATACAATGCGACATTCTTCCAGGAACGCTTTTACACTGATAAATTTAGTCTCTCTATTTACCCAATCGGATACATTTTATTGTAGATATTTTTCCCAATTCTTCATGAAATTGTCTGATGAAAACAAAATGGAAGACCAGGGCATTGTTTTACATGTTTTCATTATAAACATATCATCCAGCATCTTCATGGCATCGGCATTAGCGCCTTTGAAAAAAGACATGTTTTTAAGGTACCACATCTTGAGACTGGAATCGGCCATAACTGGCATTTCCCACACTTTAACCGTTTTTATCTACTTCATCAGAGAACAATTCTAATTCTTTTCTGGATGAATATAATAAAAAATCCGGGAATAACAAAAATTTCCTTTTGCCCGGATAAAGTCCTGGTCAGTCCAACCAAAGACTACATTCATCATTTTTCCTGATCAAAACCCCGCACTCTGACAATCGATGTGCCACCTTTCTTCTGAAATATCCAGTTTGACCTATCTTAACAGAATCATTTTCTTCACTCGAGTAAATTTTCTGGATTCAAAACGGTAAAGATAGACGCCGGAAGAAAGCGGCATTCCGCGGTCGTCACGCCCATCCCAGATAACCTGGTAAAACCCAGGTTGGAGTTTCCCATATAGCAGATGCCTGACCGGTTGACCAAGAATATTGTAAATAATCAGCTTTACCTCCGCCGGTTCAGGAATCTGATAACGGATGGTGGTAACGGGATTAAAAGGATTGGGATAATTCTGCTGAACAGCCCACACTTTCGGTACATTTTTATCATTATCCAGGGTGCTAGTAACTTCCAGGCTTATGTCAATTAACACTATTTCGTTATTCGGATCGTTGGATGAAATCTGAATAAAGGCATGTAGTGTATCCGAAGGATTAGACACACCCAATAATCGTATTCTCAGATCCGCCTGACCACCAGGTTCAATGATACCGGAATCTGGATTGAGAATCTTAACAAAGGAAAGGGAATCCATGACAAAACGCTGAAATTCAGACAATAACTCATCTTCTTCTGTTGAATTTTTCGCACTCTTTTGAACACTATCTAAAACAGCCTGCCTGATTAATTTATTTGTTTTTTTCCCACCTTTCGATCCCGTATAATTATAGATAAAAATTTCATTTCTTTTTTCCGATGCGGGTTGTGTCATCCCTTCAGAAACAGAGCCAGAAATTACTGATTGAAGTTGTTCAGGTAAATTCAAGTTTTCAGCCTGTGGGCTCGCGACAAGGCTGGCAGACCAAACCAGATTGCTACCACCCAGGTTAGAAATTTTTATGGTCACATCCAGGGAATCACCCTCAAGAATGCTCTGACTGATGCTATTAGGGCTCACTTCTATTTGGGGAGGTTCAACCGCAATGCCAATCACTTTAGTAGAATCCAGGGGCTTCTCAGGATCATCACTTTGAATAACGATCCATCCTTCATAAATGCCCGCTTTTAGTGGGAAAAACTGTACACCAATATCTATTTGCTGTCCCATGTCTAAATAAAAATAGGTAGTATCTACCACAAAAGCCGAATTACTGCTGGTAATATTGAAAACCGAAAGTTTAGCAGTTCCTTCGTTTAGTAACGTCAAAGGTAATAAGGAAGTTACACCAGTAAATGTTGTTCCAAAATATAATGTATCCTGCACTGAAACGATCTTAGGAACGGAAGGAATTTTCATAATAATCCGGGGTGAAATCACCCTGGGCTGTCGAAGATCATTACTCAATACAACAATATCAGCCAGATACTCACCTCCCATCAAATCAGAAGCCTCCGCTTTAACCTTAACAATAAGAGAATCACCCGGATTTACTATGCCAGAAACAGGCCATTCACTCAACCAACCCACATCTTTATTGATACATACCAATAGATGATCATGAGCATATTGCTGATTGTAAGCAATCTGTAGTCCTACTGTTCCATTCATATTTTCAATGCCAATAGTTGCTTTACAATTGTCCAGAATACGCTCATAAACAAAATGAATGGAAGCCGAATTCTCGAAGAAAACTACCTGAAAGATCATTTTTTCAGTTCCTTCGGGATAATATCCCCAATTGTGCCACTGAATGATGAAAGCACCATCTACTTGTTGAGTGTAAATTTCACCTTCCGCACTGCCATACAGATCATCCCAGTAAGGCGCAACAATTCCCCGTGGCGGGTCAGACACCGGTATGGGCTGATTTTTAAACAGTTCATTAGTACCCTCCAGATCAAATAAAATAAGACCATTGGAACTCACCCATATCTGATTGTAAAACTGGCCATAGAATTTTACTTTAAAAGGGAGGTCAACTTTAGCCATACCCTCATCTTTAGGATCGAAAGAACCGATGGGTTCTAACACCAATGGCGTACCGGTCAGCGAAATATCTCTAAATTGATATAAGGGTCCATTTGTTTCGTCACTATCTATCCAACTATAACCGAAGGAATCAGGACCACCGGAATTTCGTTCAACACGACCAAAGGTAGGTTCTGAAGCACCTTTCTCAAAAAATACTGGTTTCTTTTGTTCCTGGTAAAATGAAGGTGATCTTTCTCTGTTCTCTATTTCCTCTTCCTCAATACTCCAGATCTGCAAAATCCCGCTGCCTTCATTTTTGATCGAGAAGGTAGAGCTGTCTACCTGTCCCCTTT
The DNA here is from genome assembly GCA_964387645.1 of uncultured Calditrichaceae bacterium. Lineage (GTDB taxonomy): Bacteria > Calditrichota > Calditrichia > RBG-13-44-9 > RBG-13-44-9 > CAYLYM01. The sequence continues at coordinate 22,084 of CAYLYM010000056.1, forward strand.
TCAAATTAAATCGCAGCGTATCAGGAATAATAACAATTTCGGGGCTTTCTATGATTGTCAGGCTTATTTTAACAGTATCTACTGGATTGTCTGGATCATTTCCAGATACAAGCAGATTACTGGTATAATTGCCTACAGTTAAATTAGTGCTGTTCAAAAAAATATTAAGGGAAATTTCTTTGCCCGAACCGATGGTAGCGCTGGAAGGCTCCACAGTTAGCCAGTTTGTCTCAGGACTTTGATCGACAGATATTTGTAAAACACAGGGTTCGGTTTGAACATTCTGAACTATTACTTGCAATTTTTTCATTTCTCCTACATAAAGAGAATCAATAATTTTTAGCGGATTCGTCAACATGATTGGAGAGACTTTAGGCGGGCCAAAGAAAACATCATCAATAAACCAGTGGTCCAGATGATTGGTATTGCTGGATGTAGACAGGTTCCTGAATCGAAATTGAAATGAGGAATGAAAAAATGTCGATCCGGTACCAGCATCAATCTCATTCAATAAAATAACATCATTTTGGAAAGGTTGAACACTGCTACCAGGATATGCCCTAGCAAGTATCCACTCACCCTGATTGTTTTTAAATTCAACTATAAGGCTGTCTTCCGGCTCCGGGATGTTGCCATTTCCCTGTGGCTGATACCAGTAGGAAAGCACCAGCCCGCTATCCGAGTAACTACTTAAATCCACTGGTAATAACTCCAAAACATCTCCGCCTTTTGGGTAACTATCTAAAGTCAGAGCATAAGGAGGTGAGGGCGGATTCTGGCTCTCACCAGTCACTTCGGCATTTTGATTTATCCAGAATCCAACAGAAGGTTCGCCTGGAATGACAAACTTGTCCGTAAAAGGAAGATACAATGGGGAATATCCCAAATTGCTGGGATCGGATTCAAAGGGCGGGAACTCATTGTCTACCGCAGTTACATAATATTGATGAGTTCCGAAGGAGGGGGTAAAATCGGCCGAATCTGTTCTTCCGGTATCAGAAGCACTTCGTGAGAATGAGGCGAGTAAAATGCCATCCTCATAAAGATAAATCTGAGCCAGATCGTCCATTGGTGTGCCATCAATATTTTTAGATGGGTTGAGCCAGTGTCCACGTAACTTACCTCCGCCAGGATCAGTAATATAAAATTCAGTGGGTGAATTGGGCTTACCTGCGCCACCTGCAGTCCAACTTGTTTTCACTTTAATACTGGTACTATCAGTTACTAAAATTTTTGAATAAAGGGAATACACATATTTCTGTCCATCGATCAAATTCTTATCGATATATTGTTCAATACCCGCGTTTACTGAATCAATCAATGTTCCATCTCTTTCAATGTAAATGTTGAATTGAAATGGTAATAGCGTATCGCCTCCTGCGAAATGGGTCGGATCGTTCCAGGTCAATAATATTGAAGTGGGCGTACGATAATCGCTGTAAGCCATTACATTTTCGGGGGGATTAGGATCGGTACTATCCGCCACAGTGCGGGCGAGAGCCACACTATTATACAAATTTAACCGACCTCCCGTTACCGTAATCCCTTGTAAACTGGGAATTGAATCCACTCCATTTAAAATAAAATCTTTAAACATCAGCGCCGTACTTGCTGGATTGGTTTTATACTGATGCAATAGACCACTACTGGCTACTGAATACAGAAGAGCCACGGCCCCGGCTACCATCGGAGATGCCATGGATGTTCCCGTGTGGATTCCGTAAGTATTCCCGGGCAGGGTGGAAAATATATTGGTTCCAGGGGCGCCAAGGTCTATTGAAATTGGACCGTAAGCAGAGAGCGCATATCGCTCATCGTCATGTGTAGTATTGGTTACCGCAATTAACCAGGGGCTGGGACAGGTGGTCGGAATATCACCATCAATATCGACATTGACATCATTATTGGAAGTTGCAGTACAGCTCAAAATACCATAAGCACCTAATGAGTCATACAAGGAACACCAGATAGGAAAATCCGCCGGATTTCCATTATCCACGCCAAATGATGAATTTGTAACTACAACAAATGCTCCGGAATCGCCCTGGGTTTCATTATAAATCGCCCGCATTTCCAGAGCATAGCCATAAGCTTCCACCACCACAGCTTCGGTGCTGGATGAACCAGCGATGGGTAAAATTTTGGTGTTCCAGGTCACGCCGCTAACTCCCACGAGATTATTCCCAATAGCCGCAGCAATTCCCGCAACGTGAGTTCCATGCGGATCTACTGGTATATTCCCATTGCTATTGTAAGCATTCCATCCGTCGTAGTCATCGATGTAGCCGTTGT
>CAYLYM010000057.1:0-24266 GCA_964387645.1 uncultured Calditrichaceae bacterium
AAACTCTTTCCAACTGTTAAAGTCGCTGATGTAAAAATAGCAGTATTTAAATTAGTGTAAAATTTTTCGTAAAGAATATCAGCTATATTTAAAGGAGCTCCATAAAGGCGACTATCAAAGGTACTCTCTTTTGGTGGCAGTTCAAACCAGTAAACCCAATTATCCCATTCAGCTTTAATCAAGAATTCCAGCGTCATTTTTAATCCATCCAATTGAGCAAACTGTGCCTGGAGCTCCTGATATATTTGTTTCTGAAAATTGAATGAGTTTTCTGGAATTTCTTTCAATAATTCAATTAAATCGTTAACACCATCCAAAATTGTTTCTAGATTCCGGTTTGCTTCAGTATAATAGGATTCCATGCGTTCGAACAATCCACTATTGCGCTGATACCGAATGCGTGTAGAATACTGACCTTCGGTTGATTCAGGGACCATTTGACGCAATTGGTTAGAAAGTTCTCTAAAGAAACCCTGAATCACAGCCCAACCATTATCCACCAACGGGATCAATCTGTCGATATGCCCAAATAGTAGTTCTTTTTTCTCCGGAGGCATATCAGAAAGTTGGATTCGCTTACGCATCTGGATGAGGACGCCAGTCTCAATCCGATTCTTTTGGTGTAATTTTCGGAAAGCATCTCGGAACTCCCAGATAGAAATCCCGCTTCCCAGATATTCAGTTGCCACTTTTTCGATATTGTGTGCTTCATCCAGGATAACATTAGCATATTCTGCTAAAATAGCCTGATTTGAAGCCAAATCCGAAAAAAGCAACGAATGATTAACCAAAACCAGGTGGGCATCGCGAGCATTGTTCCTGGCCCTCATGAGAAAACATTGATTGTAGTACTTGCAGCTTTTTCCAGGGCAATAATTATTTTCCGCGATAAACTTGCTCCACAACCCCATATTTCGTTCTGCGGCGAACCCATTATTCTCAGAGATGTCACCCGTTTCAGTGTGTTTTACCCATAAATAAAGCGGTAAAATTTTCACTCTCTCATCTACACTCAACCGGTAATTCATGTCATGCAACACAGTAAACCACTTATCCAGACAGAGATAATTCGCTTTCCCTTTAAGTAAAACAGCTTTAAACTTTTCTTTGAGTATACTGTGAAGTATTGGAATGTCTTTTAAAAATAACTGTTCCTGTAAATTTTTAGTATTCGTGCTTATTATAATACGACCGAAGGGGCCATAATTTTGCACACTCCATTTAATGGCTGGTAATAAATAAGCCATCGATTTTCCAGTGCCAGTTCCAGCTTCTACCACTAAAAATTGTTGTTCGTTGAACGCCCGAGCAACAGCCATGGCCATTTCCTGTTGGGCAGGCCGGAATTCGTATGCACCAAAAGATTCCTCCAAAATGCCTCCTGCATCAAAAAATCGACCAATCTCATCCTTATCTATGGGCACGATCTCTAAACGTCCGGTGGTAGGGGTATCTTCTTCTCCAATGATATTGTAATAATTGGCTGAGTACCAAAAGGATTCCCGGTCAATCGTCTTGGGAATATGGTATTTACCACTGGTCAATAAATTTTGAAGATTCAAGAAAAATTCCTTAATGGGATCACTGGTCGGTTCCAAAATTTCGCAAATTTTTCGCACATCTCTAAAATCAGTCTGGAGTGCGATTTCTACCAATTTTAAAAACACCTCCCCAGCCCCCAATGCATCAGGAAGAGCACGATGAGATATCTCTGTTTTTACATCAAAATATTCTTCCAACTTTGATAGGGAAAAACTTGGTAGAAAGGGGATATACATCTTAGACAAAATTAAAGTATCATATTTAGCATTAGGGAAGATCAAATAATCTTTAATCTTTTCGCCGGTAAAATTAATATTTTTAACTCGTCTCAGGTGATATTCAAGAAATGGTAAATCGAATATAATATTATGAGCCACCAGCGGAACATCCGAGACAAATTCCAATATTCGATCGGCTACTTCTGATAATTGTGGCGCGTCAACAACATCTTCGTTAGTAATTCCAGTGATGTTTGTAATATATTCAGGGATGGGTCTGGAAGGTTTAATCAAAATTTGCAAAGTTTCATCTGGTTTTCCATTAACAAATTTCACGCCGCCAAATTCAATAATATCTTCGCACTGGTAATCTAAGCCGGTCGTTTCTATATCCAGGGCAACGAAAGTGGTAAGATGTAGTTCTTCTAATATTTTAAGATCAATAGACATCTTTTTTATTCAATTTACACAAGTGTAAATATACAAAATTATTTCATTCCGCGTAAATAAATTTCATGCTGAATGGATAAATCGGTTAATAAATTAGTAAATATAAATCGGGGAAATCGTAAAATTGAATTGGATGGGTATTCAAAGATCATAATCAAAGGCGCCTGAAAAACAGACGCCTTTGAAGATAAAAAGAAATTTAAAGAGCTCAGTCCATCATAACTGGCTTGTGATGTAATATTCCCTTTTTCTTCAACTCACCACGATTTATCTCGACTGTTTTAATGGATTCAGCCTTCAGGTATTCTTTCAAAGCACGAGCAGCAATCCATGGATCTACTGTTTCGCCACAGGTAAAAACATCAACGGCAGCATAACCATATTCCGGCCAGGTATGTATTGCCAGATGGGATTCAGCAATGACCACTACACCACTCACACCATGCGGATTGAATTCATGAAAAACTGAATTTACAATAGTAGCACCACATTCCAAAGCAGCTCTCTTCATGTATATCTCAACTCTGTGCACATCATTTAAAATCTCACGGTCACATTCAAAAAACTCCGCCAAGATATGCCTGCCTAAAGCTTTCAATTCCCATAACCCTCCAATTTTAATAATTGACGATTAATATTTCGGCTGATTTTTTAGAAAGGTTCTTTAGATATAAGGTTGAATCAAAAAAAATGTAAAAACAATCGCCTTTATTCACCATTTTTTTTTCATCATCGATCCGAATTTCCAAATTTCCTTTAAGAATTAAACCAAAACCTTCATCCTCTTCAAAATTCTGTTTAAATTCAACCTGTGGTTCAAGGGTTAATAGAACTGGCTCCATTTCCAGATATTTTAACTTTGGAATTAAATTTTCGATTTTATATTCATCAGTCTGGATTTCTTGAATTCTATCTTCCTTCGTAAACACATTTTTTTCTCGTTCAGACATATCACTAAAAAATGATGATAAATTAACCCCCAGAACATCCAGAATCTGCTTCAAGTTCAGAACTGATGGTACAGTTAGATCTCTCTCTAATTGTGAGATAAATCCTTTGGTTAGATCTGCTTTTTCAGCCAGCTCTTCTATTGTCAATCCCCGCAGTTTTCTTAGTCTTCTTATTTTTGTACCAATTTTCATAAATTCTGTTTTATTTAATAAACATTTTTTTTATAAAAGCAAATAAATTTACAAAAACGAAATCTTTTATCCAAAAAGATTATTATTTTTTTAAATAAATTGTTTATAATAGTAAACAACTTATTTATAGAAAAAAATTATATATAAGAGAGATAACCTATTGTTATTATTGATATAAAGCCTTATGTTTATAAAATATTATTTTTAATTAAAAAATCTATTTCAAACTTAATAGAGGTAATTTAATTTTGTATTACCGTATTTTAAAAAGAAACCGCCGGCCATTTCAATTTTGCCGGCTTTGTTAACAAAAAATAAATGATAAGCTAATTCAATAATATCAAAAAAATTAGAATAGGAGACTCAATGAAGAATCATTTAGTAAGGATACGTCACCAGTGAATGTACTTTGTAATTCTTTAATTTTTCTCGTCCTTTAAGTTCGGTTAGTTCAATAAGAAATGAAAGACCTATGACCTTGCCACCCAATTTTTCGATAAGCTTACAAGTGGCAGCAGCAGTTCCTCCAGTAGCTAAAAGATCATCAATAATGAGAATTTTTTCACCCATTTCAATCGCATCCGCATGTATTTCAATTTTATCCTTCCCATATTCCAGATCATATTCCTCTGACACTGTTTCCGCTGGCAATTTCCCTGGTTTGCGAATCGGCACAAAACCGACATTTAACTTATACGAAAGTGCTCCACCAAAGATAAATCCTCTTGCTTCTACTGCAGCAATTTTATCAATATCCTCATGCCGAAATGGATCATACATATAATCCACTGCCTGAGCAAATAATTCACCATCTTTTATAAGCGTTGTAATATCCTTAAATTGTATACCGTCTTTGGGAAAATCAGGGATGTTTCGAATGTATGAGGCAAAATTCTGCATGAGATTCTCCTTTACTGATTTCAATTAATATTTTAATAATTTATCTAATAACTGATATCAAATCGAGAATATTTTGGATACTGTTCAAACCATTCGATTTGTATATCTTCAACATGGGAGAAACTTGGACCCATACGCAGATAACCTAAAAACTTTTCTAATTTATCTTTCTCTCCTTCGGCAAACACTTCTACCCTACCATCCGGTAAATTCCTCACGTAACCGGTTAATCCCAGTGCATTGGCCTGCCGATAAGCAAAATACCGATATCCTACCCCCTGTACAATGCCCGAAATATAAGCTTGAAAAGCCCATGTTTTTGAGGATTTCAGATTATCTTTTTTTTCGAAATTTATCATTTCGCCAAACTTAAAGCTAATTTCACAGCCTCTTCTGGATTTTGGACAATCTTCATTCCTGGTATTTCAACCCATGGCTTTAATGCAATAACCGGTTTTTCTAATTGTAAAGCGTAAGCAATCTCGGAAAGCGTGCCATATTTACCGTTAATGGCAATAATAGACTGGGCACTTCGGACGATGATTATATTCCTACCAATGCCCATACCTGTTACAACAGGTATTTGAACATAAGGATTAGCTGATTCTCTTTCGAATGTTGGCAGAACACCCACTGTAATACCACCACTCTCCTTAGCTCCTTTGCATGCCGCTTCCATAACACCTCCCATCCCTCCACATATTAGAATAGCCCGGTTCTTTGCAATTAATTTGCCAACTTCTCTACTCAATTCATATTCCTCCTCCCCACAAACGCTCCCACCTATTACTCCGATAATTTTTGAAGAAAAATTCATAGACAGATTCATTTAATCCACACGAGAATAATTTTAATAAACAATCTGATATTTTAATCTATTATTAATTGTTTAAAATATCAATAGTTAAAGCGCCTTTTCTGATTACAAAAAAATTATCTAAGTATGCAAATCCAAAAAATTCATTACTAACCATACTAAAAAATCTAATCGTTATCTACTCTAACAGTTTCCGGCAATTTGTCCTTAAAAATAATCAGGGCGTTATTCTATAAATCGTTCTGGGGAATGGAATTGTTTCCCGAACATGCGGAATACCACATATCCAGGCAACTGTCCGTTCAATTCCCAGACCGAATCCCGAATGTGGAACACTTCCATAACGCCGCAAATCTAAATACCATTCAAACGCCTCTTTGGGTAAGTTATGTTCTTCAATTCGTTTTACCAGAGTGTCATAATCGTCTTCGCGTTGGCTTCCGCCAATAATTTCGCCGTAACCTTCAGGTGCCAGCACATCCATCGATAACGCTAACCGATCGTTCTCTGGATCTCGTTTCATATAAAAGGCTTTGGCTTCGGCTGGATAGTGATGAACAATAACCGGACGATCAAATTGCTCAGAAATAATGGTTTCATCTCCACCGCCAAAATCATCACCCCATTGAAAATCGACACCATGTTTTTTTAGTATATCCACGGCTTCAGTGTAAGTAATTTTGGGAAACGGTGGTTGAATATTTTCTAATCGCGAAGTATCGCGTTCTAAAATATCCAATTCCATCTTACGATTCTTTAGAACACTCTGAACAATATGGGATATGAACTCTTCCGCTAATTTCATGTTATCATCCAGATCAAAATAGGCCACTTCAGGTTCAACCATCCAGAATTCAGTTAAATGGCGGCGAGTTTTAGATTTTTCTGCACGGAAAGTCGGACCAAAGCAGTATACTTTCCCAAATGCCAGGGCTGCGGCTTCGGCATAAAGTTGGCCGCTTTGGGTCAGGTAAGCTTTTTCGCCGAAATAATCCGTTTCAAAAAGTGTGCTGGTACCTTCACACGCTGAAGGTGTAAAAATGGGCGTATCAATTAATATAAATCCACGAGAGTTGAAAAAATCCCTGATGGCTTTGACAATCTCATGCCGAATACGTAGAATAGCAAATTGTTTTTTGGACCGTAACCACAGGTGACGACGATCCATCAAGAAATCAATGCCATGCTCTTTTTTAGAAATCGGATAATCTTGTGACTTCGCTACTGGTAAAATATCAGTAACTTGCAATTCGTATCCTATGGGTGATCGTTTGTCCTCCCTGACAATTCCTTTTACAATCAATGAAGATTCTAAACCCAACGAATCATATAGTTGAAATACTTCATCACTGACTTCGCTTTTAACAACAACGCATTGGATAATATTCGTCCCGTCTCGGACCAATAAAAACTGAATCTTACCACTAGAACGTTTATTATAGAGCCAGCCTGCTATAATTACCTCCTGTCCAACATACTGATGAATATCTTCAATATAAATCCGATTCTTATAGGCATTTTTTTCTAACATTTTTTCTCCTTTTTGTTTACATGCGAAAATCTCCTTCGGGCGCCTCTAATATACTTGAATCAAATTCGGGAATTTCTTTCATTGTGGCTAATTTATACACAAATCTTGCAATATGTTTAGTTATTCTAGTGAGTTTATTAAAATCAATCTTATCAGGAGTATCCTTGGGACTGGAATAATCTGTATGAAAACCAGTAAAATAATATACTATCGGGATTTTCTTCGAATGAAAGTTAACATGATCACTACCGCTGGTAAAGAATACATTTGGATCGAATAATAAATGTAAGTTTAGATCGGTATTAACATTTTCTGCCAGACTCCGTAAAGCAGGCACTTGTGCCGAATAAAATATCATCACCTTTTTTTCCGCATCTTCGTCTATTATGGGCTTACGTAGTGCCGCAAAATTGAATGAAGCATCTCTTCCAATCATATCCATGTTGAAAACAACTTTTAATTTTTCTAAAGGAATTGCTGTATTTTGCACAAAATAATTACTTCCAAGAGTTCCTTTTTCTTCGGCATCCCAAAATGCAAAAACAATTGAACGAGAAGGATATTCATCCTGAGAAAGTTTCTTAAAAGCTCTGGCAATATTAAGATTTGCCGCTACCCCAGAAGCATTGTCATCTGCCCCACGAAACACCTTCCCGTTTTTTATTCCCTCATGATCGTAATGTGTTCCAATAAGAATGTACTCATTTTTCAATTTCACATCGCATCCTTCAAATTTAGCAAGCACATTTCGGCACTTTCTTATTTCCTTATCATTAATCTTCAATAGTACCTGCCATTTCCCCATTAGAGAATTAGATCTCCCCCAAGAAAAAGGAATTTTAGATGATTCCTTTATCCATTTAATAAGACGGTTTTTTTCTTTTTCAAAATCCCTCAGTAATGATGAAAATATTTTTTCTGAAAAATCTGCCGACAGATAAAAGATGGGCACAGATTTTTCGGACTCAAGAATAAAGCGTTTCTCTTCCCTCCTGCTGAACTCCCTCTGAAGAAAACCAGCATACTTATCTCTATTCTCTGGTGTAGGAATTAAAATCAGTGCTTTTGCACCCATCTGCGCTAAAGTTCGTGCCTTAAGCATAGAACTGGAATAATGAGTTCGATGTATTCCGTTGAAGAAAACCCCCTTCTCACTTTCTAAAGGTTCACCATAAAAGGCCAGCACAATTTTATCCCGGCAATCCAATTTTTTCAGATCATTATAATGATATTCAGGAGCCTGAATGGCATAACCGGCAAAAACTACTTCAAATATACCGTCAAGTTCATTTACTGAATTAAAAAAATAGTAATAATCTTTACCAATGGTGATTTTACTACCACCTTTAAGATTCTTAATAGAAATTATAGATTTAATTTGGTCATCTGATACACCAATAATATTGAAATTCTGGTAATAAACTTCGAATGGTTCATCGGACGATTTGGAAACCACTGGATTAAGATTGTTCTTGTATAATTGACTGGCGATGTATAAGCTGGCCGTTTTTCCTCCTATTTTTCCCGCTTCCCTCCCTTGTAATTCTGAAGATGCAAGGAAAAATAGATCTGTTTTAATGTCTTTTTGCTGAATCCAATGTGCAATATCGTTTACACCGGCAACAATAGTCTGATTCAATCCTAGAATTAAATACGTAATAAAAATGAGAATAAAAACCAATTTTTTCATAGGTAAAACCTTTGAAATATTTAAGAAAAATAATAAAAAAGAGTCATTTTAAAATCAACTCAATTCTATAATTGCTCATGCTGCACTTTTTATCTCGCACAAACCAATCTTAAATAATTGGTCTATTCTCATAAACATTGTATCTCATGGTTTTTCTCTATTTGTTCTTGTTTACTTTAGAAAAATATTTTTGTTTGATTTTTCTATTTTTGTTTGTCAATTCGCTTTAGAATATTAAATTAATCACAAGTGAGATAAATCGCACAATAAATAAATTGAAAGGGGAATACATGGAAAACCGAGTTTATAACTTTAATCCAGGGCCCGCCACCCTTCCTTTACCTGTATTACAAAAAGCTCAGGAAGAATTTTTAAATTACCGTGGCGAGGGGCTGTCGGTGCTGGAAATGAGTCATCGATCTAAAACGTTTGATGATATCATCAATCGTGCGGTAGAATCCACCAAAAAGGTAATGGGTTATGGAGATGATCATACAGTATTATTTTTACAAGGTGGTGCCACTGCACAATTTGCGGCTGTGCCATTAAACCTGGCATTAAAAGGAAAACCCGCACTTTATGTCAATACAGGTTCCTGGTCAAAAAAGGCGATTGCTGAAGCTAAAAAATTGGGAATAGAGCATAAAGTTATCGCTTCTTCTGAAGACAAAAATTTTAATTACATTCCCAGAGATTTTGAAATTGATCCAAATGCATCCTATCTACACATTACTTCGAACAACACAATTTTTGGAACACAATGGAAGGAATATCCGGATACTGGAGAGGTGCCCTTAGTTGCAGATATGTCATCAGACATCTATTGCAGGAAGTATGATATTACTAAATTTGGTGTTATTTATGCTGGAGCACAAAAAAACGCCGGTCCAGCAGGGGTAGCAATTGTTATTATTCGCAATGATTTACTAGAACGCAGCCATGATGATATTCCCACAATTCTGAATTACAAAATCTATGCGGAAAAAAATTCATTGTATAATACACCAAATTGTTTTGGTATTTACATAGTGGGCATGGTGATGGATTGGATTTTAGAACAGGGTGGTATTGAGAAAATTGAACAGGTGAACCAGAAAAAAGCTCAGATTTTGTATGAAGCGTTAGATAATTCAGATTTCTACCGCCCAACCGCCGAACCGGATAGCCGTTCTATTATGAATGTCACTTTCCGACTTCCTGACGAAGATCTGGAAAAAAAATTTGTTGCTGAAGCTAACGAAGCAGGATTGGTCGGTCTGAAAGGACACCGTTCCGTAGGTGGTATACGTGCCAGTATCTACAACGCCATGCCTTTAAAAGGTGTGCAGGCTCTGGTTAGTTTTATGAAGGATTTTGAGAAAAAAAACGGTTGATAATCTTGTAAATTTGCTACCATACTACCGAGTAAAAAGGGGCGATATGTTTTATTAATAACGCCCCTTTTTATTTACGTTATGAAACCTTTGAAAAATTACTTTACATTAACTCCATATTTCATTTCTCCTCTGAATAAATTCGAAGAATATACGATTAAACGAAATTCCCTTCAGAAGGATACTGGGTAAAAGTGTTAACAGTGGATTTTATTCGGTAGAAAATGATAAAAGGCATTTAAAAATTCAACTACATTACCATTATTATGATTAAATAAAAAGTTTCGTTATAATATTTATTCCTTAAATTGAATAGGCACGTTAAATTCTTCCGAAATTTTTAACAAGCTCTCTACCGTTTTAGCATCCAAAGGAATGCCTTCTTTTTCTCGGATTTCATGCTTTTCAAATTCTTTTTCGCCATGGACATATACACGCGCTTGACCTTCTGCCTTCTTGGAATTTTTAAGGAGATCGATATATTCATCCATCTTATCTTTGAGTACCTCTTTTCCTACGAAATAATCAGGATCAATTGCCATGAACATGTGTCCTACTCTGGGAAAGGTCACCCTCCCATTTTTTTTATTCACCACATCAGGTCCAAAGTTGGATCCAGATAAAAGAGCAGAAAAAATATCAACCATCACACTCATGCCGTATCCTTTATGTCCACTATGTAATTCGCCTTCGCCGCCCAGCGGGAAGATACCACCACCTAACCGATCCAATAAATTTCTTAAAACCCTTGCTGGATCATTAGTGCCGCGACCAGTTTCATCAGTTGCCCATCCATCAGGTAATTTTTTACCCAATCGGTTATATACTTCCAATTTTCCACGAGGAACCACGCTGGTAGCCATATCCAGCACCCAGGGACGATTTTTTTTGGTTGGCACCGCCACAGAAATAGGATTCGTCCCGATTAAAGCATCACGGCTGAAGGTGGGAACGACTAAAGGGGAAGAATTGGTCATGGAAATACCTATGAAATCATGTTTCAGTGCCATCATAGAATAATAACCGGCGATGCCATAGTGATTTGAATTGAAAACAGTTACCATTCCGATACCTTGTTTCCGGGTCTTTTTTAAGACCAATTCCATTCCAAACACTCCAGCAACCTGTCCCAAACCATTTTGTCCATCTACGTTAGCCATTATAGCTGTTTCTTTTACAATTTTTGGTTGAACATCCGGAATGATATAACCAGTCTTAATTCCATCGACATAACGTTTCAGTCTTGCCACACCATGTGAATCAACTCCCCTTAAATTCGCAATGACCAGATTATCTGCTACCTTTTTGGCATCTTCTTCCCGAACATTTAATTGGATCATCACATTCGTAACAAAGTCAAACAAATCTTTCCAATGAATCAATTTTTCATTCATTTGACCTCCAGATTTTATGGTTTAATTATCCAAAGTATAATGAAGTTAATTATTCGCTCAATTACACACGTAAAATAATAAAAAATGTGCAATAAAATTATCGTTTTAAAAAATAAAGATTGGCAAATGATTATTCTTACTTTTCTTCATTTTACCACAGTTATTACTTCTTTCTTTATAGTTTACAAAATTTCCAGTCACTTATTCAAAATCAGATCATAACTTCTTTGAATTTGAAACGAATTCCTATTATATTAAATTAAAATACAATTGTTTTTAAAGATAAAAAAACGGTTTAATATGAGAAAAATTTATTTCAGTCTAATTCTACTTTTCCTCCTCTTGTCCCTGAGCCAGGCAGATGTTTATTTAATCAAAATTGAAGGGGTAATTGATCTTGGTCTACCACCCTATATTGAAAGAGTAATAAAAGAAGCTCAGGAGAATAAAGCTGCGGCAGTAATATTAGAGATAAATACTTTTGGAGGACGAGTGGATGCTGCAGCTCAAATAAAAGATATTCTATTAAATTCAGAACTACCCACCATTGCATTTGTTAACAAACGCGCCATTAGTGCTGGAGCATTGATAAGCATCTCATGTAAAAAAATTGTAATGGTATCTGGAAGTTCTATTGGTGCAGCTACAGTAGTAGATATGTCTGGACAAAAAGCACCTGAAAAGGCCATATCTTATTTTCGGGCAGAAATGGGTGCCACTGCTGAAAAGAATGGAAGGAATCGCTTGATTGCCGAGGGTATGGTTGATGAAGATATTGAGATTCCTGGTCTTTCACCCAAAGGTAAACTCATTACACTTACTGCGGAAGATGCACTAAAATGGGGCTATGCCGATTTTGTGGTAAAAGATTTAACTGGCGCATTAGACAGCCTTAATTTATCTGATCACAATGTCATCTATGCTAAAATTAATTGGGCAGAAAAATTAGTCCGATTTTTAACCCACCCAATGGTCAGTTCTTTACTTATCTCACTTGGCTTATTAGGACTCTTCTTTGAAATAAAAAGCCCTGGTTGGGGAGTACCAGGAACTTCAGGATTGATACTATTGGCTTTATTCTTTGGTAGCCATTATATCGTTCAGCTTGCTAACATAATTGAAATATTATTATTTATTGTGGGTACCGGGTTATTACTATTAGAGATATTCGTTATTCCAGGATTTGGAATTGCAGGTATTTCAGGAATAATTTGCATGATTCTTGGCCTTTATCTAAGTCTTTTAGGCAATTTCAAATACTTATCCTTACCTGATTTTTCGAAAGCTGCAGGCTATTTGATTATCAGTCTTCTTACTACAATAGTTGGTATTATTTTTATAATTAAATTATTTCCATATACCAGTTTCTGGCAAAAAATTTCATTAGAAGAGTCACAATTAAAGTCTAAAGGATATACTGCTTCGAAAAATTACGAGGAATATAAAGGCAAAAGAGGCATTGCAGCCAGTACTTTACGCCCAGCAGGTATTGGTCTATTTGACGGTAAAAGGCTAGATGTGGTATCAGAAGGAGAATTTATCGCGAAAGATACTCCCATTATCGTATCTGATGTGGATGGCTACCGCATCATTGTTAGACCCATCAAAGAGGAGAATCAAAATAAATGAATTGGATTGTTTTACTGGCTATCCTGGCATTTGGTTTTTTATTTGTTGCTATTGAAGTATTTCTTACGCCTGGATTTACTATCTTTGGTATTCTTGGCGCAATATTTCTGATTATTGGGATAATTTTAGCTTTCATGAACTTTCCTTCATCATTTGCTTTTTTAATTCTAATCGTTTCAGTGTTATTTATTGGTTTATTACTTATCTGGTTTTTTAAATTTGGCTTACCGAAGCGTATTGCTTTAAAAGAACGGGAATCCGGATCGAATGGTTTTAAACCTTATAAAAAAAACTATTCGTCTTTTTTAAATAAAACAGGTTTTGCAAGGACGCCTTTACGTCCTTCAGGAACTATCGAAATTCAAGGAGAAATTCTTAGTGCTGTTTCGGATGGGGAATTCATTGAAGTGGGAAGTCAAGTAATTGTAAACAAAGTTGAAGGTAATAAATTAGTGGTAAGAAAAGTACCAATACAACAATAGGGAGAGAAGTATGGACGTTTCATCAGGAATTTTTATTATTTTAATTGTAGGTATTGTTTTTTTTCTGATTTTGTTTTTTTATTTCATTCCGGTGGGCTTGTGGATTACCGCCCTGGCAGCGCGAGTACGGATTGGAATAGGGAGTTTAATTGGTATGCGTTTGCGGAAAATCCCCCCTTCTCTAATCGTCAATGCGTTAATCAATGCCCAGAAGGCCGGTTTGGACATAACCAGCAGTATGTTGGAAACGCATTACATGGCCGGTGGAAATGTAGTAAGAGTGGTGAATGCGCTTATTGCCGCGGATAAAGCCAACATACCATTGAGTTTTAAACAAGCCACGGCAATTGACCTGGCAGGCCGCAATGTTTTGGATGCTGTCCAGACAAGCGTGAATCCAAAAGTGATTGACTGTCCGAAATCAGGATCCATTTCAGCAGTTGCAAAAGATGGAATACAGTTGCAAGCAAAAGCCCGTGTTACAGTTCGAACCAATATTGAACGCCTTGTCGGTGGTGCAACGGAAGAAACCATTATTGCCCGTGTCGGTGAGGGTATTGTCTCCGCTATCGGTTCATCTGAATCATATAAGATAGTCTTAGAGAACCCGGATAAAATTTCAAAAACAGTCCTGGCAAAAGGATTGGATTCTGGAACAGCATTTGAGATTCTATCCATTGATATCGCCGATGTCGATGTAGGGAAAAATGTCGGCGCTCAATTACAAGCTGATCAGGCGTCAGCCGACCTGAAAGTAGCTCAAGCCCGGGCTGAAACCCGTCGAGCTATGGCTGTTGCCACTGAACAGGAAATGATTGCAAAAGCACAGGAAATGCGCGCTAAAGTTATTGAAGCAGAAGCACAGATTCCTAAGGCTATCGCCCAGGCTTTTAAAGAAGGAAAATTAGGTGTGTTTGATTATTATCACCTGAAAAATATTCAAGCCGATACTGACATGAGGCGGTCCATCGCTGGAGAAGAAGAAAACCAAAATGAAAAATAATGAATTTAAGTGATTGTGGGATAACATAGCTTTTATGCTGCTCCACAATCACTTTCTTGTTTTTATTGGAGTTATAAGATTTCTCGTCCCAACATGTCGGGACAAGAAATGACAATAATAGCTATTTTGTAGATTTCTAATTTCATAGTAAAAAAGGAGATCAATAGCAAATGAACGATCTGATCGTTTTAATCATTATCTGGATTGTTATTGCCTTGCTGAATCAATTATTTAAAAAGTCTAAAGCATCCGGTGAAAAAACTAAACCTTCTCAAGTTCCTCCTGGACAAGAAAAAGAGGAACTTCCTCCCGTATTTAAAAAACTATTTGGGTTACCAGAAGAGCATCCCGAAGAATTAGAAGAGCCATGGATTATAGAAAAAACAGGAACGACTATTTTAGAAGAAGAGGAACAAGCAAAAAATACTTTTGAAAAAGCCGAAAGAAAAAAATTAGACCTTCTTGAGGAATCTAAAAAAGATATTGAGGAAAAAGTGGTAAACTTGCCTCCAATCAAAGCTAAGTCGGCAAAGGAGATGAAAATTGGCAGAAGAAAACTAACAAAAAAATATGAAAATTTTTCTTTGAGGCAAGCTGTTGTAATGAAAGAAATTCTGGATCGACCTTTAAGCATAAGGCATTTACAACCCAAAACTTATCCATTTATGAATCATTAAACTACGTTTCAAGGATAACTTGTTTTTACCTTCGCCAATAATTTCTATTTGGCCAGGTAAAATCGTAAAACACTTTATAGATAAATTCTGTTGCAAAAACTCTTCAATTCATCGCTTCAGATTATTTTCCTCAAAATTATTCTCATCGAACAAATGAATGTTTAAAAATTTTAATCAAAGGATTATTGATTTTATTATTCGTTTATTTTATTTTACAATTAAAAAATCAACAAAATGTTATGTCCAAAACATTATCTGATATTGAAAAACGGTTTCAGGAACTTGAACATCGTTTTTTAGAGCTGAAAAATTTAAATCAAATTTTAGCTCAGCAGGCACAGGAATATTTTCTTCTTTTCGATACAGTCCGACAGTTAAATCCTACTAACGGACTGAAGTCATTTTACAAAAGTTTAGATAAGGTGCTTGTAAAAAATTTTGGCGTTGATGAATATGCATTGATATTAAAAAATCCTAATTCCGATTTACTTTCCATTCATCACTCAATGGGCCTGTCGAAAATAAAACTGAAAGAAATTTTTTACCGTCCTGGCGAAGGATTAGTCGGAAGAGTTTACTCTAAAAATAAGGCTATTTACATTTCAGATACCAGAGTATTAAAAGGAATAAGTTATTATTTTGATTCGAAAAATATTAAAGGGAGTTTATTCTATCTTCCTATTTCTACTTCAGATGAAGAGTGTATTGGCGTACTTAAAATGCGGAAAATTTCAACAAACGGTTTTTCTGAACTACATAGGTCTATTTTCACAAATCTACAAAGAGAAATTGGTATAGCCATCGAAAAAGCTCAGAAGATTGATCATTTACTCTCCAAAGTTTATGTAGATGAACAGACTTTACTTAAAAATAAAAAATTTTTTAATGAACAGTTCCAGATCGAATTTAAGAGATCTCAAAGATATCAACACGATCTATCTATTATTTGTTTAAGTATCAACAATCTCAATCAAATCAGTAAATTGCTTTCTCAACAAGGTAGCAACAAATTATTGGAAAAAATAAGCAAAATTCTCACAGAAAATATACGATCTTTTGATCTTTGTTCTCGATACTCTGAAAATGAATTCTTCATTTTACTTCCGGAAACAAGCAAACAAGCCGCTTATGAAGCCGCTGTCAAATTAAAAAATTTAATACTTGAAACAATTCCATCTTTATTACCCGGAACTACTGATGCTCAGATAATTGTTTCCATGAGCATAGCAAACTTCCCAAAAGATACAATCGAGCCAGATGTTTTGTTGAAATATGCTAAAGAGGCTTTGAAATATTCGAAAAAAAATGGCGAGAATGAAATTTCGTCTGTCGAATCAATCCAATTTTCCAAATAATTCCACAGAAGTATTTTAATCATGTTTCCATTTCATCTCGTGTTTTCATATGGATTTTTAAAATGATTTCTTCAGGAATTTTGAATCAATGACCTTACCCCTGGGATGATGCAGCAACATTTTTTGCTTAGCATAATTAAGATGTTCTATCATCTGTTGTGAAGGATATTGATTGGGTGCAAAGATAACCATTAAAATATTTCGAGTTTCTAATGTAATAGACGTACGTAAACTATCTGAAGAGGGATTTCCAAAGGCTCCTTGATCATCTGCCAAAACGAGTCTTTTCTGGACGTGGATTTCCCCCTTTCCAATTCCCTGATAAGTCTCTCCTGAATATCCTAATCTCAGAATTACTTCTCCCTGAATCTTATCAGTATCATACAATCCAATAGGTAAAAAAAATTTCATTGAACAAAGGTTTGAAACATCCACAATTGAATTAATTTGATACAATTGTTTTCCGCGAACAGCTCTCCGAAATAAAGCTTCTGAGGAAGGTCTTACTTTTGTTGGTTCAATACCAATAGCACGATATAGATCACGTGCAGGCCGCAATTTTTCCAGGGCTTCAGAAGGCGATGAATATTCATTTCGATATTTTGTTGCTAAATCTTCTATTTCTTTCCATAATTCCAGGTTTTTCTTCTGACAGTGGAGATCTTCAAAAAAAATATATCCCAAACTGACGCGCTTTTCTACATTTGGATGAACATTAATTGTGAATTGGGACATACCAATACCTTGATTTAATTTGCCATTTCTTTTTCTAATTTTTCAACAACAGGAATGTCTGCCTTAGAAAAATCATAATTTTTCAATTTCTGATATATCTCCCATCTAAATTCTGAATGATCTTTTAAATTAAAACATCCTGAAATATATTTCGATATATAAGCTAATAACAAAATATTTTTATCCGGATATGAATAGTTAACTGCATGGAAAATTTTTTCTACTTGAATATTGATTCCCAATTCTTCTTTTATTTCTCTTTTGAGGCATTCTTCGGGCGATTCACCAGGTTTTAATTTTCCTCCCGGGAATTCCCACTTTAACGCCTGTGACATTCCGGGTTTACGCCGTGCAATTAGAATCTCATTTTTCTCATTAAAAATAATAGCACTCAGCACAGGAACAATTTTTTTATCCTTTTTTATCATCCTCTGTATTAAAATTTTACTTTTCCAAATTTTTTAACTGTTTTTCTATTTCTTTAATCAATTTATCGCAAAGTTTTTGAAAATCCCCCTCGTATCGACAACCAGCAGCATGTATATGTCCACCTCCACCAAATATTTTGGCAATGCTATTTACATTCACCCGTCCTTTAGAACGAAAACTCACTTTGAAAAAATTGGGTTTCACTTCTCTTATAAATAGTCCAACTTCAACATCTTTAATCGCAATACTGAAATTTGTCAGTTCTTCAATTTCTGAATTATAATCTTCATTCATAATATGGCGCGGTATGTGGATTATACACACACGGCCGTCAAGGAAAGATTGCATATTTGCTAATCCATATCCCACTATTTTCATCGCTTCAAAAGAATTATTGAAAAATAAATGATTAGAAACTTCGCTTGGTGAAACATCTTTTTTTAATAATTCTGCAGCTACTTCAAAGTCTCTCTGGGTTGTATTAGAAAAAGAAAAGCGTCCAGTATCATACATTATTCCTGTAAATAGCAAATTGGCTAATTCACTGGTGATTTCTACATTGGATTTCGAAATTAATTCATACACCAATAGGCTGGTCGAACTGGCATTAGCATCAACAAAACTGTATTTTGCGAATTTTTCTTCAAGTGGATGATGATCGATTTGGACACAATAATCTGCAGATGGCAAAAATTTTGATGGTTTCCCCAAACGTTTTAAATTGGGAACGTCTAAAATCACTGCCGCTCCAAACTGAGTATATACTTTATCTGAATAAGATTGAATTTTGTCAAAGCCCCATAAGAATTGGTATTTCGAATCCAACTTCTGATCTTCAATAATAATCTGGTATTTTTTATCTAATTTTTCCAGGAAATAAGCCATCGATAATACCGAGGCATAGGCATCTCCATCAGCATTAATATGTGTACTGATTAAGTAATCATTTGCAGATAGTAAAAAATCCAGGATTTCTTGAACCTCTACAGACATGTAAATTTTCCTTATTTTCCATTCATCGAAAGTGCTTGAAAACACCCATAATACAGATCTGGAAAAAATAGGGCAAATAATAAAAGAAACATTTAACTAAAGCAAGGTAAATTTTATACAAAAAGAAAATTTTTATTTTTGGTTATGTATATAAAAGAATACTGGCGGAATTATTATTTTCCACCGGTTTGAAGTATGTAGATAAATTATTATATGATTTTAAACCGCCTGAGCCAGAACTCTTAAATTCTCCTGAATAATCTGGTTATCTGGATCAAGTTTCAACGCTTTTCTATAATATTTTTCTGCTAAATCTTTCTGACCTTTTTCATAATAAATTTTTCCAAACATGATGTATGCATCCACATCATCAGGAACTTTCTGAATAAATTCCTGTAATTTTTTCTCAGCATTTTCCAATTTATTTTCAGTTAACAAATACTCGATATAGAGCTTTTGTAAAAGCACCACAGAGTCGAATATCTCGCAACTATTTTGATACAGTTTTTTAAATTTTTCCTTTTGATTTAATAGTAAGTATATTTTACCCAGATAGAATATGGCCTCTTCGTTAGAAGAATCAATTTTTAAAATTTCAGAATAGATATGTTTTGCCTCTTCATATTTTTTTTCATTGAACAAAATACTTCCAAGCCCTAATTTGGCATTAATCGAATTTTGCTCTTTTTTTAAATACTCTGTTAATATTTTTTTCGCATTTTCAAATTCTCCAGCATTGATAAGCTGATAAGCAACATAAACTTCAGGAGTATGCAGTAATTCAAGTAAAGTCTCCGCCTTGCGGTCACCGGGAAATTTTGACAGGTATTTTTTTATGATTTCTTGCGCCGACTTATAGTCGCCATTCTCGGCATATAAAGCCGCCATTGTCTCATAAGCTTCTAAATCCCTGGGAAATGCTTGCATAAGTAATATTAATATTTTAATTGCCTCTTCAAATCGCGCTACTTCTATGTAAGCCCGTGCCAGGTTCTTGAGATGGTTTGGATCACACCCATTTAATGTTATTGATTTCTCAAAACATTTTATTGCTTCATCTATTTCACCATTTTCCCAGTAAAGAACTCCCAATTCGTTATAGGCTGTGGCATCCTCAGGATTCATTTCTAAATATTTTTTTAAAGTAACCAAGTATTCCTTTTTTTCACCACACAATTTATGCGAAATAGAATATTTTTTCCAGAGCTCCGGATTTTTAGGCTCTACCATCAAAGCCTTACAAATGATTTCTCGGGCCTGGTGTGGGTTTGCACATTCAAAATATAAATCTGCCAATTTAATCAACGTGGGCACATCATCTGGATGATTTTTTAGGATGGTTATAAATGTTTGTATGGCTGAATCATATTCTTCTAATGCCAGTAAGACTTCTCCAAAATTTCTCTGGGCTTCAATAAAATCCGGCTTTTTCTGAATGGCCAGGCTGAAAAACGTCTTAGCACCTTGATAATCCCTGGCCTCAAAATATATGCGGCCTAAAAGATTATAAGCCTCAGCATAATTAGGATCCAATTCCGTGACAACCTTAAGGTGATTCGCAGCTTCTTCCAGCTTACCTTCCTCAAAGGATTTAATAGCTTTTGCATAAAATATCTCTGGCCGATGTTGGTTTTCTGGCTGATGGCCAATTTTATCTTTAATAAATCGCCTTATAGGTATTTTCTGCAAAGCATCTAAACGATGGAGGATTTTCTGAATAGATTTTTCCCAGGTCCAATGTGAAAGTACACTCTCCGAAGCTTTTTCACCCAGTTTTACCATGTAATCAGGATTCTCATAAGCAAATCGCAGTTTTTCAATCAGATCTTTTATATCTACTTCCAACAGCCACGGATAATCTACTGTTTCCTTATTGCCCACTTTCTTCTCAGAAAATACAACTTTTTTTGATTTTATTTTTAGGCTATTTTTCTCATTGCAAAAATCGGAAGTAGCGCCACCATCCGTTACAATGACTGGTGTTCCACAAGCCATCGCTTCCAGAACAGGTAAACCAAAGCCTTCACCTCTATAGGGGTGTACCAACACATCACAGGCTTTGTAAAGCCCTGCCAATTGGTGTGTAGGTAAAATCCTCTCAATATACTCAATTTCTGGAGCATCTGGATTCTGGCGAATTGTTTTGATATAGCTGCCAATAGTCTGGCCTTTATAGAATGAATTACTTCCTATATCCTTAATCACCAGACAAACATCATCCTTGCTGGAAAATGCTTTGAGATAGGCTTCTAATAATATATCGATGCCTTTGCGGTAAATAGTACCCCCGACGAAAAGAAACTTGAATTTCTTTTTAGTTTTTAACCGAAAAGGTGTAACATCCGGATGGAAATTATTAGGATTCACGCCATTAGGAATGACAAATACCCGTTCGGCAGGAACACCACTTTGGATATAAATTTCACGAACGTATTGGCTTGGTACCCACAATTCGTCAACTTGTTCGGAAAAAACCTCAACCCATTTTTTGGGCAAACTGCCAAATTCCCACGGTTGAATAATTACCCAATGCCCTTGTAGAGGTGGAGTCAAATTTGGAGGCCAGTGATGACGGACATACACATCCACATCATCAAACTTTTTGTTTTGTGCCTCCAGAATTTTTCGATAAGGGCTGTTTTTCCCTGGTTTAAACTGATCTTGCTCATAGGGAATGACCGAAACATTGACCCCGGCTTCAATCAAACCCAGTACCAACTCCCTATTGACCAAAGCAAGCGAATGATGAACAAATTGAGAACCTTCCCACACCACATTTGGGACATCAGATTTTTTTACCTCCAGGTGAGATGTTTGGGCTTCGTGGGATGGTAAAGAAATGCTCGTTTTTTCCCCTTTTTCATCAAGAATACTCTCTTCAATTTCTTGTAACCGTTGAACAACAACTTTCGCCACGGCATCGAGACTAAATTTTTCTATAATATCTTTTCGAGCTTGTTCACCTTTCTTCCTGGCAGCCCCGGGATTTTGCACTACTTCTCTCATTATATTTTTTAAATGATTTTTACTGGGTTGGGCCCAACGATGACCAATATAGAATGGTATTTCCATATGTTTAATCTTCACCAAATCCTCGACGCGAATCAGATATGAATTCGATTCAGTCATGAAAGCTGTATTTCCACTCCAATTGGTACCAATAACCGGGAGTCCCATACACATTGCTTCCATATATGGTCTTCCCCACCCTTCTCCGCGAGAGGGTAATACAAATGCATCTACCGATTTGTACAGGCGTAGCATTTCTTTGAATGGTAATTGTTTTGGCAAAATCACATACCGGGGTAATCTTCTGCTGTTGTAGCCATATCTCTTGATAAGATGATTAATCTTTTGTTGAATATAGGCCTCAGTATCATCATCGTAATGATTTAATGAGAAGGTGCGCAAATATAAACAAACATCATCGTTCTTATCAAAAGCCTCGAAATAAGCGCGCAAGAGAACATCCCAGCCTTTTCTTTCCGTCCATTCAAAAATGGAAAGGAAATTAAATCCAGCTTTTTGAGGTAATTCCATTGGTTCTACAAGATTGGGATCAAATACAGATGTATCTATGGCTTCTGGAATAACTTTTATCTTTTTTTCATCAACACCGCTTTTAGAAAAAGTTTCCACGTTAAATTCGCTGGGAACCCAAATTTCGTCCATCTGATTACAATATGGCACCCAGAAATCAGGAATACGGTCCGTTTCAAACATGGTCCGTCCGATATTGTATTTCGCAAAATCTAATTTTTTAAAACCACTAGCAGGCTGATGAGAAATAAAGATGAGATCTCCTGGAATACGAATCGTTTCTGCATAAGGATCATCAGAATGTAGACGGAAGAGAATTTCCCGCCAGTGACCAGGCATGTTTTTTATGAAATTTTCGGATCGAGTCGGATCGTCATTGTAAATCTGCAAATCCAGATAATTATTTAAACCAAGAGCAAAGGCAATAGCCTCGCTGGCATATCCGCTTGGATTAAAGAAGGGAGCTGACCAAACCACATGGTGCTTCACTTTATGGCGCCTGTTCAGCATCTCACCCAATTCTTTTTTCCATTTCTGCAAGAAAATTTTTCCACTCTTCAGATTTTGAAGATCGATATTCTTCTGATTGCCACCAGATTTTCCTTCATGGTGAATGACCACGCTATCTGAACAATAAATAATTTTCTTCCCGGCATTGCGAACTTTCATATTCAGATCAATATCTTCAAAGTACATCGGATAGCTTTCATCGAATCCACCTAGTTCCTGGAATAAGGCCTTTTCGATTAATAAACAAGCACCCGTAACGGCGGTAACTTCTTTAGTTTTACACACCTCAGAAAAGTTTTCATCTACGCCCCTGAAAACATGCATCGGCCAGGGAATCTTGGTATCTCCAAATACTCGAAAATAAAACTCTATTCCAGCATGTTGAACAGTACGGTCGGGATAAAGTAATTTTGCGCCGACAATTCCCACATCATCCTGAGTTTGATAACAATTTATGAGAGCATTTAACCAGTCTGGTTGAGGCTCAGTATCATTATTTAAAAATACAATATATTTTCCCCGAGCCACCGTAACTCCTTTATTGCAGGATTTAGCAAAGCCCGAGTTAATAGTATTTCTGACATACTTTAAATTTTTATATTTCAGTTGAACTTTTTTAAGGAAAACATCACTGCCATCTGTTGAGCCGTCATCTACTACAATAATTTCAAATGGAATCTCCTGATTTGTGTTAGCATAAATGCTTTCCAAACATTTCTGTGTATAATTTAATTGATTGTAAATCGGTATAATGATAGAGACCAGAGGACTTCCCACTGGTTTTTCGTTAAAATCTGGCTGACCTTCCCGGGATTCGGTCGTTTCTGAAATATCTGAAATTAATTTTAGATATTCTTTAATTTCTTGATTACCGGAATCCTTTTGATAGGCTTTTTCAAAAAACTGTCTTGCAGTTTCAAAATCAGTAATTTCGAAGTACAATTTTCCTAAAGTTATTAAAACTTCAACATCTTCAGGATGTTCTTGCAAAATATCCTTATAAATTTGAATAGCAAAATCAAATAGTCCTAAATTCAGATAAACATCGGCCAAATTTTTCCTTGCATTGAGATGATCTGGATTAGACTCAATAGCTCTTCGAAAAAAGTAAATGGATTGAAATTTTTTCCCTTCTTGAAAATATAATACTCCAAGATCATTCAAAGCATCTGAATGAACAGGTTCAAGATCAACAAGCTGATGTAATAATTTCTTTGCTATTTCATAATCACCTTGTGCAATGGTTTCCTGCGCATTCTCATAAAGGGCTCGAGAATTGGAATCTATTTGATTTCTCTCTTGTGACTCTTTATCGGAAGAGAAATTTTGAGTCAAAGAATTCCTCTGATAATTTTCTACGGTTATGCCAGATTCCATCATCATAGTTTCATAGAGATCAACAATTTCCGGATATTTTTCCGCAAATTCTTCGGTTAGTTTTGTCTCGTGATGATGACGTAAATTACTCTTCAGAACAAAAGCAGCTTTTTTTATTTCATCGTTAGAAATTTTCAAATCTAACCATTCCACGATGCGTTTTAATTCCAAATATGGATCATTAAAAAATGCATCATAATGTATGACCAATCTGGAAGAAGGTGCGGTGGAAAGAAACAAGGAAAGATTATAATCGAACCATAATTCTATTCCTTTTTCAATGGAAAATCCATTTCTTTTGTTAAGCGAATGAGCTACTTCCAGAGGATTTCGTAAACAAACCAGAACTTTCATATCAGGAATCAACTCATACCAGAAAGGAAATGTCAGACTATTCCGTGGATCCTTCCACGCCCAGAATGTTTTATCTGAGAAACGGGAAATTAAATTTTGCGCCTTCTCTTTTATTTCATCAAGTT
>CAYLYM010000058.1:0-23474 GCA_964387645.1 uncultured Calditrichaceae bacterium
AAAATCCGGAAAAGGTAAGATCAGATAAGTACGGAATATAATGCCAGGTCAGATTTAGAGGATTCCCCAGTTCCAGAGTAAAATTATCGCTGATAATTAAATTCTCGGTCTGATTCCAATTCCCAGCAAGGCTCCGCAAATTTCCACCCCCCGGTAAGAAAATATGGCCACTTCTCCACCACTTTAAAGGTAAAGTACCTCTGGCTCTATAGTATGGATGAGTGAAAACATCGAAGCCAGAGGCACCTCCTAATCTAAATGCTTTTTGTCGGGGAACATCTCCATAGGTAGCTCCTGCGAATAATCCCACGGAAAATTTCCTCGAAAATAATAACTGCTTTCGGATCTGCGAATATATCGACCATCTCTGGAATTGATAATCGGTGGCAAGAAAACCAGTTTCTCCTTGAAATCCAATTTCCCATCCCGAAGGCAAATATTCATTTTTCCAGTCAGCAGTGCTTACATTAAACTTAAATACGCTAATTGTTCCTGGTGAAGCAGAAAATGGCAGATAATCCAAATCAGCCAGATGCCGCAAATCCCATCCCATAAGTGATTGAAAACTTCTATTTTCTTTACGTCGTTTCCACTGAAGCCAGAAGTCAAAACCTCGTCTTCCAGCAATGTTGTAAAAATGTGAAATAAAATGTAAATCCCGATTTAAATCATACAACGGATGTTCAAACCAAAAATCTAATTCAGGCACAAGAGAACGCGAGCTAAGCATAAAACGAAATCGATGTTGATAATCAGGAAAAATATAATTCCCGCGAGTTCTTATGCCAATTTGAATTCCATCCACTTGATTGAAAAACAGGTAGGGAAAAATCGTCATGGTGTAAGAGTCTAAATGAGGCAGGATATACTGCCGTTTCAACCAGTAACAAGAAAATTTTGGCCATCTGCGAGTATCGTTATTGAAAGGATTAATGTCAAGTAGTTGGCCATGTGGGTTTAATAAAACATTTTTTATCTCCAGCGGTAATTTTAAATTCACGACTTTCTCTTTTTCAGTGAAAAGCCAGGGAGAAATTTTGTCTTCCTCAGCCATCTCAAAATCACTGCCGCTGGCCACAGGTATTCGATAATCGCTATATGAGCCGTCTGAGAAAAAAACTCGAAAATCTAACGGCATTACGATGGGTTCATTTCTTTTAAATTTCAATTTAGCAAAATAGTAAAACTCCTGTCCAGATTTTTTCCAACTACCTCCCAATTTTTCTACACTATAATCACAATGCCAGGTTGTAGTCAACCATTCATCAAAAAACCATTCCAACTCTCTATTGCTAACTTGTTCAAAAGAATGGATAAGATCTTCTGGGTAGGGGTGGCGAAAACGCCAATCCCTGTAATACTTTTTCATACTCGCCCAGAAGAGACTATCGCCCAGAACAAGGCGCAATTGTGAAATGACCAAACTCATCTTTTGATAGTAAGGTAAATAAGGATCGTATTGAAACCAGTCAAAATGTCGATTGATAATTTCTTCTTTTCCGGACCTGACGTATTGCAAATAACGTAGCCGATCATATTCTAAATGATTTTTATAATAACCAAACAGCTTACCCCATAAACCAGTTGGAGATTCAATAAATTGTCTTTTCTGTGGATAGATTTTTTCCATAATCACTTTTTCAAAAAAAGTAGCAAATCCTTCATCCATCCAGCCATAGTGGGTCTGATTATTAGCAATTAATCCATAGAACCATTGATGGACAATTTCATGCACAATGGTCGCACACAATTCGTAAGGATCATCTATAAGATCGTTAATAATAACCAGATTTGGATATTCTATTCCGCCAGCGGTAATATACCCGTCAACGACATTTAATTCCTCATAGGGGTATGGTCCAACCAGCTCCTCCATCAGGAGCACTGCTTTTCGGGCAAATTCCATCTGTGATACCCAGTCATCTAATCGATAATCCAGGATAAAAAACTTAATCTTTACATCGTTTGCCCAAATTTCACGTAAAACAAATTCCGGATCAGCGCTCCAGGCAAAGTCATGAACATTCTCCGCCAAAAATTTATATGTTACATGAGTTGAATCTGATTCTTCTGTATAGTCCATTTTCCGTTCGGCTTTTTTAATATTTTCTGGATAAACCTCTGGATTTAATAATTTACCACTTCCCGCTACTACATATCCTTTTGGGACAGTAATTTCCACATAATAATCTCCCCATTCTTGATAAAACTCCCCCTTTAAATGCTGATCGGCATGCCAGCCAAACTTATCGTACACTGACGGAACAGGATACCATGCCCCTACATCGAAATGTGTTCCGTAGTAACCAAACCTTTCCCCTGCGGATGGTAAAACCGTATTAAATCTGATGAAGAATTTCTGTGATTCGCCCGGCGCTAACTCTTTAGATAATTTTAACTTGAGTACCGTTCTATTTATTTCATAATCAAGGTTTCGTTGTACACTATCTTTTATAAAAATAATACGTTGATATCCAGTATTTTGTGCTTGAGACCTAGAGCTATGTTCGATTTTAGCAAAACGATTAATATAAAGATGAAAGTATAGATACCGAAGGGTATCCGGAGAGTTATTTTTGTAGTCTAAAATTTGGTAGCCTTCCAGCCGGTTCAAACCAGGCAGTAATTTCACCTGTATGTCATACTTAACCCGTTGTTGGAAATAAGCTGTTAAAGAATTGGACAGAGATAAAAGAATTAGAATAAAAAATGGCAATATTCTCATGATTTTCCAATTCGTAAAACTGGACTACAAAATTAGGTAATACAAAATATAATAATAATATAGAATAATTTATCAAATTTTAAAAAATTGAATAGCAAAGATTATAAAATTCGCCGAAATGTGGTATGTGATACAAAATTAAGAAGAGCAAACAAATAACTTATTTTAGTTTCTTTTTTGCGGCAAGAGTCTGGGCGTGAGTGATAGAATGCTTACCATATTTATCCTGAATATGATCCATTATCTTTTCTAATTTCAATTTCCTTTGATTTTCAATATCCCAGATACTTAACTGCTTGTTTTTTTCACTCACTAAATTGGAAACACCCACCCCAACCAGCCGTACCGGAAGCTTTAACGGATCAAACTCTGATAGTAATTTCTCTGCAGTATCGTAAACTTCATGAGTAAGATTGACCGGAAAATTAAGCGTGAAACTTCGAGTAAATGTTTGAAAATTATCAAAACGTATTTTAAGATGAATGGTTCTACCACTAAGCCCCGCTCTTCTTAATCTACCGCATACTTTCTCGGCCAGGGCAAAAATAGTATTGCGAATAACCTCAATATCTTCAATATCTCTACTGAAAGTCGTTTCATTGCTCACCGATTTGACTTCTTCCTCGATAGTGATTTCCCTTTCATCCAATCCCCGGGCTATGTGATAAATATGAATGCCCATTTTTCCAAATTTGTCTTCTAAAACCTTAAGTGGATATTGTCGGAGTGTCTTTATTGTGTGGATACCCATTTTACAAAGAGTCTCCTGCATTTTTTTACCCACTCCCCAAAGGCAAGAAACTGGAAGCGGATCAAGAAAGTTTTGCACTTCATCGGGCGGTATAATAGTCAGGCCATCAGGTTTTTGATAATCAGAAGCAATCTTGGCAACGCTTTTACTTGGAGCAATTCCTACTGATGCAGTTAATCCCGTTCTACTTTTTATTTCATGTTTGATGGCCATACCTAAATTTTCCACACTTCCAAACATTTTTAAAGTTCCCGTTGAATCAAGAAAGGCTTCATCGATACTAAGCGGTTCAATTTTAGGTGAAAATTTTTCCAGAATTCGAAATACACGATTGGAATAATCCCGGTAAACATCGCTATGGGGTAAAACAAATATAGCATGTGGACAAAGCTGGTATGCACGGGAAATAGGCATAGCCGAATGGACGCCGAAGCGCCGAGCTTCGTAGGAAGCAGCTGACACAACCCCTCGGCCTTTTCCTCCTTTTGGATCCGCCCCAACGATGACGGGCTTTCCTCGCCATTCAGGGTGCAGCAATTGCTCCACCGAGGCGAAAAAAGCATCCATATCTACATGAATGATAATTTTTGACCAGAGGGTACTCACTATTTCAGTCCAAATATAGCAAGAAGAAATATACCTACTACAACAGCAACTAAAATATTTTTCTTATAACGTGCTTCAATTTTTTGCTTACTCGTTACTGTAGCCAGGCTGGTTTCCTCATATTCACCCACAGGAACATCAAAAACACCCTTTATATGAATTTTATTGGGATTTGCAAAATCGTTTATGAGGGGAAATTCAAAATTGAGATCAAAATTTCCAGATACCGCTTCACTTTTTTTACCGACATTCAACTCTATTTTCCCATTTATATGATTGCTAGTAGGTTTATCCGTTCTGGCAATACCATTCATAGCAAAAAATATCCGACCTTTTTCATCTGTCCATTGTACCACAGCCGGAATACTATCACCAAGATTGAAAAAAATATCAAAAAATTCCTTTTCTTCATTTTTCAATCTCTCAGCTATCAAACGCAAAATATTCTGTTTGCCATCGGCCAATTGTGGGTAATAAAGTACTTCAATATTATCATCACTTTGAACAAACGCAGTTGAATCATATAATATTGAAACATTTCTATAAAGCAAAGCTCGCGAAATGCCAAATTCTACTGGAGAATTTGTATCAATTTGAAGGGTAACATTTCCAAAACGTCCATCAGTAGCTGAATCGACAACTTGGAAAATAATTAATATAAGTAAAATCAAATTTACTACAATACATTTGTTTTTCATTCTTTACCCCGGATTAATATTTACTCTATTTTAATCTATTTTGTTTTCAAATCAAAATGTTACTTCTATGAATATTGAAATTTACAATCATTTTTAAACAAAAATTTTCTCCATTTCAATAGCAATTCTTACAAAATTAAAATTTATTAATTAAATATTAATTATTTTTTTAGTAGTTCTTCAAGATATTTTTCAACTTCCGTATCTCTGGTAAAAATATGATCCAGATATTTCTTAAAATAAGAAATAGCTTTTTCTTTTTCTTGCCGCGAATAGGCAATAAGTCCTAAAAATTTATAACATTCCCAACAATTACTATCGATATTAATGGCTTTATTCAAAAAATATTCTGCTTTTAATGTATCTCTCTTTTGAAACTGAAATTTTGCTTGTTCCAACAGTATCCGAGTATTGGTACTATCCAATTTAATAGCAAAATTCAATTGATCTTCTGCCATTAGGAATTTTTTCATTTTAATAAAATATTTTGAACGATATAAGTAAATCTCTGGATCCTCTGAATTTAAAGCGAGCGCTTTATTAAGATGCGAAATACCTTTCTCAAGCCATCCTACTTCAATATATGCGATGCCCAATGTTTTTTGCACAAGAAAATTATCAGATCGTTGCCGGAGATAAGTTTCTAAATGGGGAATTGCCTGATGAAAATTATGTTTAGCATAAAAAGCCAGACCAATTATTCTTTCAACTTCTAATGACTTTCCTCCTTTTCTTAGATAAAGGTTTATTCTATCTAATGAGAGTTCGGGTTGCCCACTCATTAGATAAGCCTCTGCCAGCCGAAGAAGATAGCTGAGTGAATCAGGTTCTTTTTGAATCATTAATTTTAAGATATTGATTACCTTGGCATAGGCTCCAGTCATCTCATATAGATCAGCTAACCGACTCCATACTTCAGGATAATAGGATTTATATTGTAAGGCCTTCTCATATTCAGGAATGGCTTGTTGAATCTGACCCATAAGTTCATATACCTGGCCTTTAGTATAATAAAACTGAGCGAATTCGGGTCTTTTACTAACCGCTGAGTCTAACAAAGCTAATGCTTCAACAAATTGATTTAATTCTATTTTAGATAAAGCCTGATAATAAAAACTTAATGCCGGAACTTCTTTAACTGAAGTTTTATGAATTTTTTGTGTATTTGAACAAGAAATTAATATAAAAATAATGATATAAGAAATAAATATTCTATAAACCATATAAATTCCAAATTACCTTTCACGCAGATTTAGAAATTTGAACAAATCCCAACAAATATTTCCTGCCCATATACCAAACATTGCAGCTGGAATCTCCAAAGGCCACATTCCCATTCTTCCTGTTGCCAATATTGCCATTAAATGTAAAAATAAGGGCACTAAAACGATTAAAGCCAGCAATAGAGATTTAGATACTCTGCGTTTTTTAAAATTAAACCAATATAAAGTTAGAATAAATCCGAAAGGCAGAAAAGAAAAAACTTCTTTTACTATCAAGACAACTAATTCTACACGTTCAACTAAAATAAATTGCCATGTCAGATTCAGGCCCTTCTTCAGAGTACTAAAAAGACATGAAGTTTTAACATGGAGGTCCAAAGGTAAAAAAAATCGATCAAAAAGAAAGATAAAATAAAAAATACTGATAACTTTAAAAAAATTCAGGTGACGGGAGAAATAAATTTGGTTAATATTATTGTTATTATTTCCCTCATATCTTTTATTATGTTTATTCTGAATAAAATAAAAGCCCATGCCAAAAAACAATCCAACCTGGGCGAGTAATATATCCTCGATTGAGTGATTTCGTTCAGGAAGTAAAAATTGAAAAATCTCTAAGAATACTGGAAGAAAAAATACTGATAATTTTATAAGATAATCGACCGTCCTCGAAATTGCACAGGAATGATATCTATCCAAACCCGAAAATAGAAAATAGGCAAATACCCCATAAATAATCAAATTTGACAATAAATTACTAAAAAAGTAATCTATTTTAATAGGATTTTTTAACAACTCTTGAAATTGATTAAAAATGGAATAAAGTGAGAGTGAGAAAGTAAAAGGAGCACTTTGACTCAAGAAAATAAAGACTAAAAAGAGTCCAGCCAGAATCATTTCAGGTTTTTCAGCAAAAGCGGTAAGAAGGAATTTTTTCATCTGCTGACGAAATTTTAAATAAATGCCGAGTATACAGGCTGCCCCAATAAATGTCCCCCCTGTATTCATTACAATATCATTTATGGCAGGATATCTACTCCGAGTAAAGATTTGTAAAATTTCAACTGAAAAACTTATTATTGCTCCAGTGGCACATATTTGCAACCATTCACTCCATAAAAAATTTCGATATTCTTTTAATATCTTTCGCAAAGCCAATAAAATTCCCAGTGGCATAAAAAAGATAATATTGGCAATCATGTCAGAAAAAGATATGTTATTTTCTTTGCCATAAAGAGGATTCCAGGCAATTTTATGCAAACGATGGTTTATTTGATCAAGAGAAAAAATAAAATCAAATGGT
This sequence comes from uncultured Calditrichaceae bacterium, assembly GCA_964387645.1. Lineage (GTDB taxonomy): Bacteria > Calditrichota > Calditrichia > RBG-13-44-9 > RBG-13-44-9 > CAYLYM01. The sequence goes on from CAYLYM010000058.1 coordinate 7,307, forward strand.
ATAATAGTGGAGTAAACAATAAAAAATATGTAAAAACCAATCAGCGTATCCAACCAGTGAAGCTGCAACCATTGATAATATTTTTCCATACAAATCAGTCAAAATTTATAAAGTAAAAATAGAATCTTTTATTTAATTTGACAATATTAAAAAATCCAGAAAACTGGTTATACTTTTTAACTTTAATAAATAATATGTTGCATAAATGGATAAAAACAAATTTTAAATCAAAAATAAAAAACATTATTTAAATCATAATTTGTTTTATTTTTATTATAGTTAATAGTATGTAATAAATTTAATTTCACGAATATACGATAAAAAATTGTAATAGTTCTATATTGTGTTTTTTTCTTTCCTGTACTTTTTCCTCATGTTCTTCAAAAATATTTACCTTATACTTCACTTTCATTTATTATCATACCCATTTTGTTATTCATCACTATTAAAAGATATCGTGTATTTGACTTAACTATTCTATTCAAAACCAGCTGGCTATAATAATAAATTGATGATCTCTCATTTCATCCTGATCATTTTTATGTACTTGATCGTTATTAATTACCTGCCACGTCTTGCACAGTATCTACCTGTGATTTACATTCATGGACCCAACGTCGAAGTCTTCGGAATAGAAAATTTACCAGAGAATTCTGAAAACTTTATAAGAGCCATTCTTCTAGGCTACGGTATTGGCATTTCACTGCTGTTACTCAAAGTCAGCCAGAAAATGAGGACTTTTATTGATCGAAAATTCTTCCGTTCAAAATATGATTACCGAACCGCACTAAAAGAATTTTCATCATTAAGTTTACTCATCCCTAATCTGGAAAGCCTGGCGAAAAGCGTGGTCGATAACCTTAATCATATCATGCATCTAAAACAAATTGCAGTAGTTATTTGGAATGGAGATAAATTCAAACTTAAAGCCAGTTATGGATTTAAATCTCCTGAAGGATTAATGTTCTCCCGAATTCACATTAGCGAATTTTTAGTTAAAAAATCGAATTTTATTGAGATTGACAAACTAAATGATGAAAAACTCTTATTTTTCAAAAAGCAAGGAGCGGCTTTTATTAAACTCATTAAAAGCAAAGATTCATTATTAGGTTTTTTAGTCATCGGTGAGAAAAAATCAGAGGCAGCTTACAACAAAGACGATATTGAATTGCTCCGATTGATTTCATCTCAAATTGCAGCCGCTATCGAAAATATCCGTTTGTATAAAGAATATAGTGAAAAGGAACGCCTGGAACATGAACTGCACCTTGCCAAAGAAATTCAATTATCCTCATTACCCAAACCGGAACCGCAAATAAATGGATTAAAAATTTATACACAACTTTCACTTGCTAACGATGTGGGGTGAGATTATTACGACTTTTTACATATCTCAGACGAGCAAAAAGCCATCTTGATCGGTGATGTATCAGATAAAGGCATGCCTGCAGCATTATTCATGTTAAGAATTCAGGGCATCTTGAAATCGCTGTGACATTTGCACGCTGAACCTGTCGAACTATTGGTGCAACTAAACCAGATTCTATATAATGACTTGCCTAAAAATTCATTCTTTACTCTGTCCTATTTACTACTCAATCTTAAAAAAAAATCTGAACTTATTCGAACAGGACATACTACAACACTCTTGTTCAAAGCAAACAATGGTGGAATGAAAATTTTAGAGCCTTCGGGTATCGGCCTTGGTCTGGAAAAAGGAGAGGTCTTTAGAAAGAAGTTAAAGAAAATTAAAGATACCTTTCAACCCGGCGACATCTTTTTACTTTATACGGATGGTGTGACCGAAACTTTTAATTAAGAAGGCAAAGCTTTCGGTAATGAACGTCTGGTAAAAATTCTAAAAAATTCCAGTGAAATGTCGGCGAAAGTCCTCATAAATAGGATTTAAAAGGATCTGGAAAATCACAGGAGAAAGACAAAAAGAACAGATGACTTTACACTCATCGCGGTAAGAACACATTGAAATCCATTTCAAAAAATAAAAAACTTTTCCAAAGCATTCAATTTCACAATAAGTGAGAAATTAATTTTTATCATTAAAGCTATTAGAAATGATGTGAAGAAGCCGTTTAATACTTTCCTGGGTTGAAGATCGGAAGGGAAATCCGGGATATTGGTAAGCCTTGGGCACATCATTCTTTAAATTCAAATTTTTTTGTTCAACCGAATAGTGCCAACCTAAATTCTTAAATCTTTGAGCTAAGTAAATCTGCTCAGTTTGGCCGGGAGTGGGGATAAAAAGTGCTTTTTTCCCTAATTCAACCAATTCCATCACTGTACTGTATCCCGAGCGGGAAATAATGAGTTTACTGCGGTTGAACAAATTCGCCATCTCCTGTCGGTTAAGATGAGGATAAATAGTGATATCGGACGACAGATGTTTAACACCGTCTAATTCGGGCCGACCCAGAACGACAACTTTTTTACCTGGAAAGAGATTAATCTGGTTAAGGACTAAATTTTCCATTACAGAGCGCTGGGGTTCCGGTCCCGATATGGAGACACAGATGTCAATATCTTCTGCGAAATCATTTTCAGTGGTAAGGCTCGACAAAATACCAATAAAATGATAACGGCTTTTATTCTGATGTGAAGACAACCGACCCGACAAAAGTCCATTTTTGCCATTCAGATCATCCGGTACAATCACTCCCCGATATTTTTTGTGAAATATGCGATTAAACAAGAATCCCATGAATTCAATTGATCTGAGAAACGTCGGGAAAATAAAACGTAACTGATGGGAAATAAAATAGGAGGGCACCTTATGGTTGTAACATCCATAACGATGATCGCTAAAAACCATATCTATCCGATACTTTCGAATGATATCTTCAGTTAATTTATTCTCTTTTTGAATCATCTTGAAAACATGCGGGAGCTGTTTTACAATTTTCACCAGGCTGACCCCATGTTCAGAGTAGGTGAGTTTGTAATCAGGTAATTCAATAAACTGAACATGATTGAGTTCTTTTCGCAAAAATAGCAATGACCTTCCTGAACTGCCAACAATTATTTCCCAACCTTTATTAAGAAATTCTCTAATGATGGGTAAACTTCTACTGGCATGCCCCAATCCCATGTTCAACACGGCAAAAAACACCCTTTTTATCTTCTCGGTTTTCATCTCCATCTGACAATCCGATAAGCCATTATTGCAGAAATTACCTGGCAGACCCCGCCCAAAATTCCGCCTGTCCCTATCCACAATCCAGGAATAAAGATTAACCAGAAAATACCCAGGAAAAAGGCTCAATTATAAAACACTCCTACTCCCAGAATAATTAAACTTAATACCGCTACCAGTCCAGGATCCTTGCCCTGAGCCTTCTCAGAGGATTTCTCCAAAAAATATTTTTGGATTAGAAATCCATTACCTTTAGCAGTTTTCAATCCGTTGATAACAAACATATTCCTGAGTAAATTTTGTGAAGAATTAATTTCATACAATTAAATTATTAAACTGAAATATTTACAAAAAAATCTTTTTCTATGGCATTATTTGGCTAAAGGAATGAAAAGGCGAAATTTTGTTCCCCGTCCTTTTTTGGATTCAACTTCAATCCGTCCACCCATGTTATGAATAATGCTGTAAACAATCGAAAGTCCCAGGCCTATACCCTGTCCAACTTTTTTTGTTGTGTAAAAAGGATCGAAAATTTTTCCTAAATCAGCATTGTCAATTCCTTCGCCATTATCAACAATCTCACATAGTAGAAATTTTCCAAATTGTTTATTAAAAATCTGAATATGTGTAGCCTCAGCATCGATGGCATTCATCAATAAATTTGTAATAACCTGATGAAATTCTCCTGGATTCCCACTGACATAGAAGTCTTTCTCAAAGTTTATTTCAATTTTTACTGTCCTCTTTTCACTTCTTTCGAATAAATCAATAATTTTTCGCAGTGTTTGATTCCAATTCAAAACATCTGTACCACTAGATTGTTTGATTGATAAATTACGCAAATCTTCCACAATTTTTTGCGAACGCTGGGTACCTTCGCGTATCCCCGATATAATCTTCAAAAGATCCTGCTGAATAAAATCTAACTCGTAAGTAGCTTCTAATTTCTGTCTAACTGGATTTGGTAGTTCTTTCAGCGCATTTTGCAATGCCGACAGAATTTCCAGACAATAGGATTCCAGATGTGGGAGATTACTGTAAATAAAATTTATAGGATTATTGAATTCATGAATAAATCCAGCAATCAGCCGACCAACACTGGCCATTTTTTCTGTTTGAATCAAACGTTGTTGTGTAGTTTTTAACTCCTCGATAGTCTTTCGAAGTTCAGCAGTGCGTTCATTTACTTTAGCCTCCAAACTGCGATTCAGCTCTTCTATTTTTTTATATGCCAAGGAATTCCGAATGGCTATGCCCATGAGATTTGCAAATGCCTGCAAAAATTCCACATCTTCTTCTGTGAATACATTGGCCAGATGTCGGTTATCAACATAAATTGTTCCAATAACCTCATCACCTATCTGGATAGGAACACAAATAAATGATAATATCTCTAACTGGTGAATGGTTTGAAACTGTGAAAATTGCTGATCTTCCAAGGCATTCATACTGTAAAGTGGCTTTACTTCGTCTATTACTCGAGAAACTACCGACCGACTGAATGTCAAAGCATTTCTTTCGGACTGGTCGTCTATATTGTGTGAAATCCGAATTTTCAAATCCTCATTTTCACGCAAAACAATTACTGCATGTTCGGCATTCATCAATTCGACGGTGCGTTCAATAACTTTTTGAAACAATACATCGGGATCTAAAATGGTATTAATTTGCTGACTAACCTTGTAAAGCGCTTGTAGCCTTTGGTTCGTCAATGATTCCAGGTATTTGATTGATTCATCCGTGGAGGGAATTTCGCTTTCTAAACGTTTAAATACTTCCTTGAACGGATTTTTCTCTGACATTGAGTCCAACCTAATTTTTTCACCTGTTCTAAAATAATATAAAAAGAATGAATAAAAAGGAAAACTCCTGATTGTGTGAATATGTATTAAATCTACGATTAAAACCGAAATTTCTATTTTGTTATTTAAGAGAGATATCAAACAATCTAAAGATATTTTTTTATTATGTCTTTTGCACCGAAAAATTAAAATTTAGGTAGGAGTGGCTTCCAACCACGAACCGTAATGCAAATTCGCCACAAAATGCGGCTCCTTCCATTCGGACAGTTATGGTTATAACAACACTAAATCTTAAAACAAAAAAATCTCTTAAAAATTCACTACCAACTCAATTGTCTCAGGAAATAAAAATTTTTTATTTTTTCCCGGAACCCACAAAAAAAGCCGGAAGATAACTTCCGGCTTCTCAAAAGTTCATATTTATAATCCCACCAACTATTCTTTTCCAGTTTCCTTCTCTTCGGCCTCATCATTCGCTTTTTTTTCAGATTTAGATTTTTGTTTTTCCTGGTCAGTTTCAGCATTATCCTCATTATTGACCTTCTCGATATTAGATTCTAATTTAGGCTTTGCCTTGGCTTCAGTCTGCGATTTTTCAGCATCCACCGTTGGAGTAGTCTGGCTCTTTTCCTCCTGACCTACTGTCTTTTTAGATTCAGCGGTTTTTTCTTCTTTCGCTTTTTCTTCAACTTCCTGTTCTTGGTTTTTTTTCTTTTTCTCAACTGTTTTCTTCGTCTTTGTTTTCGCTCTGATTGGACGCACCCGTACGGCGGGTTCTTCTGGAACTTCTTCCAATAACTCTGGCACTTCTTCGACTAATTCTTCCATGGTGGTTACCGTGAAATTGTGCTGCGCCATGTAGGCCCGAACTTCTTCTTCCTCTTTGCCTTTCAGGTATTCGTTCACAGAAAGAACAATCCGCTTATTCTCTTTGTCGAACTCAATCACTTTTAGTGGCAATTCTTCGCCAACTTTAAAATGATCAGCGGCTCGCTTAATATTGGGTTTACCCAGGTGATTGAGCGGCACGAAAGCATCCACACCCAGTGGCAGGGTAACAATGACGCCTTTATCAATTAACCGTGAGATTTTTCCAGTTGTTTCCACGCCAACGCCATAAGCATCTTCGAAAGCATCCCAGGGATTGGGCTCTACTTGTTTATGCCCCAGTGCAATACGCCGCTCATCTTTATTAATATCCAGAACGACAACATCAATTTCCTGGCCTTTTTTCACCACTTCACTGGGATGGCGGACTTTCTTGGTCCAACTTAAATCAGAAATATGGACCAACCCATCAACACCTTCTTCCAGTTCAACAAAAGCGCCAAATGGTGTTAGATTCCGGACAATACCATGATGCTTAGAACCGACAGGATATTTCTCTTCGATATTCTCCCATGGATCCGGTGTAAGTTGTTTTAATCCAAGCGATATTTTCCTGTCCTCTGGCTCAATGCTTAAAACAACTGCCTCCACCTCATCGCCTTCTTTGAGTACCTGAGCAGGATTCTTGATGTGCTGAGACCAGCTCATCTCAGAAACATGGATCAAACCTTCGATTCCCTTCTCCAATTCCACAAAGGCACCGTAATCAGTCAAACTAACCACTTTTCCTTTAACTTTCGAACCAATGGGGAAGCGTTCTTCAACATTTTCCCACGGATGTGGTTGTAACTGCTTGAGACCCAGAGAAATTCTTTTTTTATTCTCATCAAAATCCAGAATCATGACATCAATTTCCTGGTCCAGTTTCACAACCTCGCTGGGATGATTCACACGGCCCCAGGATAGATCCGTTATATGCAACAAACCATCTACACCTCCAAGATCGATGAACACACCGAAATCGGTAATGTTTTTGACCATACCGCGACGTACTTGACCTTTTTCCAAAGTGGCCAGAATCTCTTCGCGCTTGCTTTCTAATTCTTTCTCGATAATCACTCGGCGGGAGACAACAATATTCTTTCGCTGTTCGTTAACCTTAACTATTTTCAGATCCAGCGTCTGACCAACGAAAGCATCAAAATCTCGAATAGGTTTCACATCAACCTGTGAACCAGGTAGAAATGCATCAACACCACCCAGATCGACAACAAATCCGCCTTTTATCCGACGAATGATTCGGCCCTGGATGATTTCATCATTTTCATACTTCTTTAATAGATTTTCCCACGCCCGCAAGAAATAGACCTTTTTACGGGACAACATAACCTGTCCTTCAACATCCTCGGGCATTTCCAGATAAACTTCAACTTCGTCACCAACTTTAATATCGTCAATATCAACAAATTCTTCACGTGGAATCACCCCTTCAGACTTGAAACCAACATCAATAATCACATCTGTTTTAGTAAAAGCTATCACAGTACCCTTGATAATATCACCTTCTACAACGCGTTCAAAACTCTTCTCGTAGAAGGCTTTCATCTCCGGATCAATCTGCACATCATCATCTTCCAAATCTTCCGGCACTTCACCTAATTTAAAAACCTGTCCTGGCTTAATTTTTTCCTCAATTACATCTTCTTTTACGGTTTGCTCCTGCTTTTTCTCTCTAGGATTTAGGGTTTGTTGTTTTAATTCTTCTGACATTTAAGTAATTCCTCCTTTCCAAAAAAGATATTCCCATTGCGGGAATGAAAAACAGACGCAAAATATAATGATATGTAATATTTATTCAAAATATTTTTTTAATTCTAACTAAATATTTACGTCTGGGTGATGGACAATCGGATTGTGAAACAATAAATGGCTATTGGTATCTGGTTCCGGAAATCATGAAAAAAGAGGATTATCTGATCGAAGTTGAATTGATTAAACAAATCAACTAACATAATAAGGTTGAGTTGTTAGAACCTATGCCGAATACAGAAGATCCTTTCCTGGTCACCATTAAAAACGATATTTACCAATTCAACATTTGGGTTAAAATAATTCATTCCGATACATAGGAGAATAATGAAAAAGTCGCTTCCTTTAAAACTGAGTTCGCTGGCGTGCAAAGGAAACCTATTGAGAGACAAAAAGTCTCCTTTTTTTATTTAATCATTTTTACACAAAATAGTTTTAGACAAATAAAAAAAGACCAAATCAGATCTTACTCGATTCTTCTTTTCAGCAGACAATGCATATAGTCTTCCTCTAAAAAGTGAAAAGTGGCCAAAAATCACTACCGAATTTCTTTCATCAATTCTTTTACGGCCACTTCCAGTTGGCGATCTTTATGAACGGCAACATCGCCAGGTAAATCTTCTACAATAATATCGGGAATAGCCCCATTATTTTCCATATTCACCCCGCTCCCTTTGACATACCATCCGCGGAAAGGCACCCGGAAGGTGGAACCGTCAATGAGTCGGATAGAACCGGTACTGATGACCAAACCTCCTGTAGGTTTACCAATCAACTTACCGCGTTTAAGTGTTTTAATAGCATGGGAGAAAATCTCAGCATTCGAGAAAGAATATTCATTACACAAAACAGCAATGGGCTTTGTCCAGGCATAAAGTGGGCGGCGTCCCTGCGGATACCCTTCCCCTCCGTCTCGGGGCACTGTTACCGCATGGTTCGGGATCATTAACATGTTCAGTAAATAATCCGCCGTCCATCCACCACCGTTGTTCCGCACATCAATGATCAGACCCTCTTTATCATGAGCTTCGGCATACAATTCCATTTCAAACCGCTCCAAACTTTCTTCAGCCATGGCCCGAATATGAATGTACCCTAACTTATTCTTCGATAAGTTATGAACCATTTCGGCCTTCTCTTCTCGCCAGCGGTCGTATTCTAATGAAAGAAATTGCCCATAGTTTACCGGACGAACAACAATAGTTCGACGATATTCACTTCCCTTTTTCTTTCCACTAAGCAGCAATTCCACAGGGTTGTTGACCTTATTCTCTAGTAGCGAATATAAATTTGTTTTAGAAGACACAAGATTTCCGTTCACGGCCAGGAGAATTTCTCCAACGACCGCTGGTTCCCTAACACGATCAGCCGGTCCGTGTGGAATAACTTCTTTAATTCGCAATCCATCACCTTCATATTCGGGATCGAATCGTAATCCCAGCATTCCGCTGCTTACTGCATTTGGTTGTTGCGGTGAATATATTCCTAGATGTGAGGCATTCAATTCTCCTAACATCATCCGGATCACATCATTAAAATCTCTGATGGTAAAAACGCTTTCAGCCGCTACCTGATATTTATCATACATGGCTTTCCAATTGGTGCCATGGAATGCGGGATCATAGAAATGGTCATTTAAAGTGCGCCAACACTCGCTAAATTTCTGCTTTTGTTCTCCAATGATATCAATTTTCAATTTGGTCGAAAAATTAATGGTTTTCGCTTTACTGCCATCTGGTGTAATAGAAGCCAGCCTACCGCCTTTTTTCAAATAATAGATTTTTTTGTTCCTTACATGCCAGCGAATCTTTTCAGGCCGCTCGTCTGTACTGGTCAGTTGTTTTAATTCCTTACCATTCCACTTTATTTTCCACAAATCACTCTTTCCAGCAGTATTGCTGTTGAAAACGATAAATTGGCCGTCTGGCGACCAGTCAAAATCACCCTCCACTCCGGGTAGGGAAGTCACCCGCCGAAGCCTTTTGTAAAGATGTTCGGGATCATCAATAATCACTCGCAGACTGTCGGACTTTTCTTTTTCTTTTTTCTTATCGGTAAAAATTTCCTCCCATTCTTCATCAGTGCGTTCTTCATCGACTTTGCGTAAAAATACCATCCAGATATCGTAATTGTCGCCTATTCGTTTGGATATAAATGCCAATCTTTTTCCATCGGCAGACCAGCGTGGAGTCAGATCGTAATCCGGATGCTGGGAAACATTGTACTTTTCCCCGGTCTCCAGATTCAGAAGAAAAATGTCGGAATTAAACTCATTATCTTCCACTGAATAGGCCAGCCAGCGGCTATCCGGCGACCAGGCAAAATCCGGTTCAGCCCACCCTTTTAAAACCGTTCTCTCCTTTCTCTCCTTGAAGTCATAAATTACTAAATCTCCTTTCCCGCGAATAAATGCCAATTTCCTGCCATCAGGAGAAAATTGTGGAGAATGTTCCTCGGACTTCCCACCAATTAGCTTGACTGTTTTCAAACGGGTGGTTCGGCTGAGCATTTTTTGTTGTGGATCGCCGCTGGTCACCATGTAAATGTCCCGACTACCCTCCCGGTCTGAAACAAATACCAGGCTGTCGCTATTCGGCGCCCAGGTTACCTGATCGTCGCGCCAGGGAGATTCGGTGATTTGTTTCAAGAACCGTCCATTTTCATTTATGACAAAAATCTCGCCTCGAACCACAAACGCTGCCAATTTACCATCAGGACTTACCGTAAATTCTGTGGCATTTCCACTGTAATTTTTATAAATAACAGGATTATTCACATAATCTACCGGCAGATGAATATCCATTTTGCTGACCTTTCCACTGGCAACTTCATATCGGTAAAGATCGAATTGCCGCTCGAATGCGATAATTTTTCCATCACGGGAAATCTCGGGAAAACGAATGCCATCTTCTTTAAAAAAAGTTAGCTGCGTTTTGCCAGACCCATCTATTACCATCCTGTACAGGTTCATAGTGCCATCCTTATCGCTCACAAAATAGATGGTCCGACTGTCCGGGCCCCACAGCGGAAACATATCATTGCCTTCGAAATTGGTTAATTTTGAGTATTTCTTTTCTTTAAAATCATATAAAAAAATATCTGTATTACTGCTACCGCGGTAGCCTTTTCGGAAAATATCGGTCCGACCTTTGACGAAAACCAGATAACGCCCGTTAGGTGACATTTTACCCTGATCAGCATATTCTGGAATGATCTCAAAGGGAGTACCGCCATCGATACTCACCTTGTACATGAGTGGCAAACGATGGTAATAAAAATCCCGACGGGAGGAAAAGATAATTTCCCGACCATTGGGCAGCCACTGCCACACGGCATCGCTGTTGGAAAAGTAGGTCAACCGTTTTAGTGGTCCGCCATCCAAAGATAGTACAAAAACATCGTCATTACCATAGCGGTCAGAAGAAAATACTATCTGCCGGCCATCTGGAGACCAGTGCGGACGGTAGTCATAAGCAGGATTAGCGGTCAGGCGGCGGGCCTCACCACCCTGTGTAGGTACCACCCAGATATCCCCTTGAAAAGAAAAGGCAATCTGGCTACCATCCGGGGAAGGAGCTGGAGTACGGGGGAAAATAAAAGAAGTCGCAGTGTGCGCTGTTAATTTCAAAAAGAAAATAAATAATAACACCAGTAAACTTAGCTTCATTAAAGCCTCCTTTTTTCACCTAACATTTAAAGTAATAATATATTTAAAACTTTTTCAATCTTCATAACAAATTTATTTTTATTTTCTGTTGATAAACTTCCATCTTTTACTGAAAGCCCCCTATCCGGGCACAACAATTTCCCCAAATAGTTTACTAACCCAAAATTTTCACAGCAGAGTAACAACGAACACTGAGATATAATTATAATAATTACAGATTGTAAATTAGAGAACGATTCTAAAATATAGCAATAGAATTATTGAAATATTGTGCATTATGTTGTTGATATTTCTTGAGATAAATATGCATATTTAAGTGAAATTGAACTAAAGAAAATCTTTTAAGAAAGAATATATTTTATAAATCTACAATTTTAAAATAAGCAATTTGGAATTACATTTTATAAATCAAAATAAAAATAACTCTGTGCACTCGGCACCTTTGCCATTTGTCTCATGAAGAAATTACTATGTGTTGAATAAATTGAGCTAAAAAGAATTAAATGAAGAATCCATTCAATTTTTAGAATTAATTAAAAAATTGAGGAACCAGAATACTGTTTTGGGATGCTCAGAATTGATTTAATCTGTTAATAAAAAACAATCCAATTATATACCACTACAGTGTGGATAGGAATATTTTAATTCGGCACAGGGATGTGACAGGCCTATGGCAGATAAATTGTACCTGTTGGGTTGGTGCCTCTGCCAGGCTCAGAACTCAGGCCATCCTCCATTGAAATCACAGGGATGTAATTAGAAAATGACGTTTCTTACACAAATATATATTTTTGTTAAGCACAACAGGTTAAATACTTATTAAATTTTAAAAAATGAATATGATTCCCACAAATTTTTATATAGTAAACATAATTTTAAAATTGCTAAATTAGAATAAAATTGCAAACGATCAAAAAAATTTAAGAAACATGGAGAAAAACATTTTTAAATGCAATACTTTGTTAGAAGGCAAACCAAGGGTCGGTAAAACCACATTACTACTCAAGGTGAGCAGACGGATTTCCCATTATGGTCTGGGAGGCTTTTACACTGAAGAGATACGTAAAAAAAATCGAAGGGTCGGTTTTCGTATCTCGACTTTTTCCGGTCAGACGGGCATTTTAGCACATGTGGATTACACAACCGGTCCCAGAGTGGGGAAATACCGGGTAAACATCCCTACCCTCGAACGCATCGGTGTAAGGGAATTGGAACGTGCCTTGCAGGACGCCCGAATCATCCTCATTGATGAAATCGGAAAAATGGAATTGTTTTCCGACAAATTTAAAGAAATACTCCTTCGCTGTCTCGACTCAAGTACTCCCATTCTGGCGACCATCATGTTGCGGTCGAATCCCTTTGCTGACACAATTAAAAAGCGACCTGATGTCGAACTTATACAAGTAACACTGAAAAACCGGGATCGGTTGCCAGATAAACTTATTTCTGAATTTATCCAGAAATTCAAAAATATTCCATAACAGAGATAGATTTATTGGGTAAACCATCACTGCCAGTTTAAAAAAGGTGAGTTCAAAGAATTTTTACTAAAAGCTGAACGAATTTCTTTTTCTACTGAAGGTTCAAATTAAAAATTATTATTATATTTATTCCAACAATAAATCAATAAATGGTGAAAAGGATGAAGTTTCCACGTGCTTATCATTTACCTGTAGATGAATTGGTTGGCCAGCTTTTAATGCCGGCCGTACGGGTGGATTTCCTCAACCGAAACAGTCCTCAAATGAGACGTTTGCAGCAATTAGTAGAGAAATATCATATTGGTGGGGTAGTTCTTTTCGGCGGACATCCATCTGATGTGCATTATGTGATCAATAAACTGCAAGAAAAGGCCAAATACCCTTTATTTATTGCCGCGGATTTAGAAAGAGGAGTTGGAGGAATTTTCTCAAAGGGGACCTCATTTCCACATGCCTTAGCCTGGGGCGCCAGTGATGATCCCATCCTTGTCGGTACAGCTGCGCAGATGATTGCCAGGGAAGCGCGAGCACTGGGAATAAACCTCATCTTTGCTCCAGTTCTGGATCTGGCCAATGAACCCAACAATCCCATTATCAACATCAGGAGCTTTCACGCTCTTTCACAAAAAGTGATTGAATTCAGCAACCAGTTTATCCAGGCAATTCAAGGGGAGGGGCTGGCCTGTGTAGGAAAGCATTTCCCGGGACACGGTCGGGCAATAACGGACTCTCATCTGGAATTGCCGGTCATACCGTATGATTTTTCTGAATTACAGGAATCCGACCTTCAGCCTTTTGCAGAAGCCATCAGTACCGGCATAAAAGGCTTAATGACAGCTCATATCTGCCTGCCCGATAATCCGTTACCAGCAACCTTTCGAAATGACTTGATTACTGGCCATCTGAGACAAAAATGGCAATTCAAAGGCCTCATCTTCAGTGATGCCTTAAACATGAAAGCCGTCAGTGAATCCTATTCCCCGACAGATCAGGCACAATTGGGCGTTACAGCCGGATTGGACATTTTCCTTATACCGGAAAATTTACCGCATTTCTTCAACATCTTGAAAGATATGGCAGCATCCCACCCAGACTTGCGGCAGCAAATGGAACAAAGTGTTGAACGCATCTTCCAATTAAAAAAATGGTTGCACGCCCGTAATCCGCATCCCACTCATCACGGCAGAATTTACAAATTCATCGAACATCCCAATCACGTGGGATTGGCAAGACGGTTGGCAAAAAAATCCATCACCTGCGTTCACCAATCCAGCCGTTTTCCCATTGACCTCATCAACAAAACACATTGCTTTCATCTAATTTACACCGATTTCGCAACCACTGATCCACCGCTGAAAACATTTCAGGAACAAATTTCAGATTTTTTTGAGGAAGTGAAAACACTTATCAATCCAGCGGTAGAAAAAATAGATGCATCTGAACCGACTCCGTCCAGTATGGTTATCATATCTCTTTATAGCCGGACATTTGGTGGGCATCGCTCCTGTTTCGATTGGGATAAGATCAATGACACCGTTCAATTTATTTCAAAGAAAAATTTGCCGCTTGTTATTGTGTTGTTTGGCAACCCATTTCATCTTCAAAATCTTAAAGGCTGGAAAAAATCCGATGCCATCTTTTTGACATACTCCTACGTGGAAGCCAGTCAAATAGCTGCTTTCAAGGCGGTAATTTCGGCAATTCCAGTGGATGGAAAACTGCCGGTTCGTATTCAAGATCCTGCTGGAGAAAATTTTACCAGTTTTTCTGTGCAGCAAAAACCTTATCAATTCCTCATATTGGACAAATCATCTGCTAACTGGCAACCAATCGAACAACTTGTACATCGAGCCATTGAGGAATGCGTTACGCCGGGCGGAGTATTATTAGTAGCTTGCCGGGAACAAATCGTTTACTGGAAAGGTTTTGGAAAATTCAGATATGAAGATGAATCCAACAAATGCAAACAACCAGTCTGGATAAATCCCGAAGTAAATGCTGAAACCCTCTACGATCTGGCTTCTCTAACCAAAGTATTGGCTACCACACCGGCTATTTTCAAACTGGTGGATGCAAAAAAAATACAACTCAATCAACCATTACAGGATTTCTATACTGTACTTAAAGATCATCCATCAGGTAAAATCCGGATTGCCGATTTACTGGCACACAGGTCCGGATTACCTGCCTGGAAACCATTCTATGAGATGTTCCGTGAAAAAGATCAAATCCTTGCAGAAATTCTCAACACTCCGCTAACTTATCCGACCGGACAGGAAACCATTTACAGCGATCTGGGCTTTATCCTGTTAGGTGATATCATTGAACGGGTTTCCGGCGTGAGCTTCGACGACTTTTGTCGCGACCATATTTTCATCCCAATGGGATTAAAAAGTTTACATTTCAGACCGATAAGTAAAAAGCTGCATAACGAAAAAAGTGAGAAAAAAATTAGATTTACCTATCCACCTACCGGATGGGATGAATTCCGTAAAAGAATAATACAGGGAGAAGTCAACGATACCAATTGCTACGTTATGGGCGGTGTTGCCGGACACGCTGGTTTGTTTGGCAATGCTCTGGATGTTGCTGCTGTGGTGCAAATGTTCCTGAATAGGGGTATTTACAACAGTCGCCGAATACTCCAATTAAGTACTGCACAAATGGCCATCCAACCTTATCCTTTTAAGGAATCAAAACGCACACTGGGCTGGGATTTACCAAACGAACAAAACAGTAGCGCGGGCAAATACCTTTCTACAAAAAGTTTTGGACATCTCGGTTTTACTGGACCATCGGTTTGGGCGGACCCGGAAAAGGAACTAATCATTGTTTTTCTGTGTAATCGCACCCATCCCGATCCAAAAAATGAAAAAATAAGAATCTTCCGTCCCATATTACATAACACTATATTTGAAACATTGAAATATAATAAGATGATTTAGCATGATAGAATGAACTATTGATTTCTTTTTATTTTTAACTTTCGCATAAAAACCAAGGATTAACTAATAATAGCAAGAACCGCCTCTCCTCTATCATCGCCTCACCACGCGTCCTAAAACTCTTGTAACCTAACAATCTCCAAGGACCTCTTCCTCTGGTATATCTACTCCGATTAGTATTATGCCTCAATAACCGATCTGTCAAATCTGATGTGTAACCAATATAAAAACTCCCATCTGACTCAGACTGTATAAGATAAACATAATACATTCAAAACACCTGCTTATAAATGAAAAGGCCACAGAATATACTGTGACCCTTCCACTGGCGCTCCCAAGGGGATTCGAACCCCTGTCGTCCCGACAGGTCGGGATGTCCTAGGCCTCTATCCCAAACTCCCCCAATATAGCCAAACGATTCTTCAACCCTTTCAACCGCCTCTCCTCTATCATCGCCTCACCACGCGTCCTAAAACTCTTGTAACCTA
>CAYLYM010000058.1:23574-24044 GCA_964387645.1 uncultured Calditrichaceae bacterium
AGAATATACTGTGACCCTTCCACTGGCGCTCCCAAGGGGATTCGAACCCCTGTCGCCGGCGTGAAAGGCCGGTGTCCTAGGCCTCTAGACGATGGGAGCGTTTCCTTAACTCTTTTTCCCAACCACCATCTTCGAACCCCTGTCGTCCCGACAAGTCGGGATGTCCTAGGCCTCTAGACGATGGGAGCGTTTCCTTAACTCTTTTTCCCAACCACCATCTTCGAACCCCTGTCGTCCCGACAAGTCGGGATGTCCTAGGCCTCTAGACGATAGAAATGTTATTTCTACCCTTTTCTCCTAAACAAGACAGATAGGAGAAAAGAAAATTTTTTTAAAACGGCGCAAAATATAAGGTTTGGCCTTAAAAAAACCAAACCCAAAATAAAAATGGGTGAGTGATGGGATTTGAACCCATGACCCCCAGGGCCACAACCTGGTGCTCTAACCAACTGAGCTACACCCACCATAAA
>CAYLYM010000059.1:0-23756 GCA_964387645.1 uncultured Calditrichaceae bacterium
GAGGCTTATCCTTTATCTTTCAATTATTTTCTTCGTGAAAAATCTTATTTCGGACAAGAGTGATTTTAATTAAAATTAAAAAATATTTAACAAAAATGATTATTCTAAATTAGAATTTATATTTTTTATTTCTATTTTCTTTCAAGTAAAAAGCAATTGACTGGAAATGTCAGTGGGTAGAGAGTATAAACCACCTGATAATTCTTTTGGATTCGGTTTATATCGAATATATCTCAGGAATGTTCAGACATTTAACAGAAACAAAAATTTAATTTAAAAACTTTCTTATATTCATTTTGCACCTCAAATGTCATTGTATATCTTCTATTCATACCCGAAAGCTGCTCTATTCGAAATCCAGTATTTCCTTATAAATTTTTTCCACAATTTGATCGGGTTGAATCTTCCCCAGAATTTTACCTTTTTTAAAAAAGAGCGCCTCATTCTTTCCACAAGCCACTCCCAGGTCCGCTTCCCGGGCCTCTCCCGGACCATTGACTGCACAACCCATGATAGCCACGGTCAGATCCTTCCGCACATCTTTTAATCTATCTTGCAACTGCTGGGCAATTTGGGCCAGTTCGGGGGTTTCCAGGCGACCACAGGTAGGACAACTGATAAAAGTGATAGAATCCCGACGTAGTCCCAGAGCTCTTAGTATCTCTTTCCCCACGCGGACTTCTTCTAAGGGATCTCCTGTTAATGAGACCCTGATCGTATCTCCGATGCCTTCTGCAAGCAAAGTACCGATACCAATAGCCGATCGAATAGTACCGCTCCAGACCGGACCGGCTTCCGTAACACCAAGATGCAAAGGGTAATCCACCTGACGCGCCAAAAGACGATAGGCCGTAATCATCATTGTTACATCCGATGCCTTAAGGGAGATAACAATATCTTCAAATTTGAACGCTTCGCATATTTTGATATGGTAAAGAGCGCTTTCCACCATTGCCCGGGCTTCTGGATGGCCATATTTTTTCAAAATTTCAGGTTCCAATGAACCGGCATTTACCCCAATGCGTATGGGTATTCTTCTTTCCTGGCAGGCCTTCAGAACAGCTTCTATCCTCTCCTTTTTTCCGATATTTCCCGGATTAATACGAATTTTATGAACGCCGGATTCCAGAGCTAATAGTGCTAGACGATAATTGAAATGAATATCCGCCACTACAGGTATCTGTACCTGGTTTACTATTTCTTTTAAGGCTCTGGCAGCCTTTTCATTGGGCACAGCACATCTAACAATATCGCATCCGGCCGCAGCTAATTCCCTGATTTGAGCAACGGTCGCATCAATATCCTGTGTTTTCGTTTTGGTCATGCTCTGAACGGAAACAAGCGCTCCACCGCCGATTTCAACATTCCCTACACGTACTCTACGGCTAACTCTTTGTAAATTTCTCACTTGCATATATTAGACCTATATTATTCATACCTACTTATAAATAAATATATACTTTAAAAGTAAAACTATCAAGAAATTAGCGAATTGTTTAAAACAGCAATTTTTCCGGTTGAAGGATTACTCTTTATTGTTTATTTTGTTGAAAAACTATATAAATTCACGAGCTAGGATTTAACGAAAGATTTTAAAGAAGACCTCTATCGGCTTTCCAGAACTTTTTTACCTCTGATGCACAAATTTCACCAATTGGTCAGCGAAGCTGTGAAATTTACTGAAAAGTAAATTGTTTTTACCTAAAATTATTAGACGAGATGATATAGATTTTAAAATATCTGGCCAATTAAAATTTGATTCGTTGAAAGTAGTGCAGCAAGCAACTTAGGAAGTTGGTCAGGGTAGAGAAGCTTTACAGCCATTGGGCGCCGTAGTAGTGGGCGGTCTGGCAACCTCCACATTTCTGACTCTTATTATTATTCCATGCGCTTACACCATCTTCGATCGATTCAGTCGATCAAAAAGTTAAGATGAAACATTTTGACATGTGGAAATCGGATTTGTGGGAGTCTATTTTCCATACGGATCCAGGCAGATTAAATAGTGGATCAGAATTAAGGACAATTGTTCACTGAGCGGGTTTTTATACAAAAGCACATCGCTATCTAATATTTTGCTCAATGAAGCTGAAATCATTTAGACAATGTTTATATTCTTACCTGAAACAATCATATATTATTACCGTTAAAAGTAGAAAATAAGCAATTTGAAAGAATGGCAAATTTATTTCGAAATAAACAGATCATATTAATATTTTTTCTTTTAATATTTTTTTGTTTTCCCTATTCAAGCCAGGCGCAATCAAAAAATTCGAAGAAGGAAAAAGGTAAATTAGCGGATTTCGAAGACAAGATTAAAGAGAAAAAAGAAGAACCAGAAGATGATTCCAACCATCACTCACACAGTGGAATTTTCTTTTTTATCGAAAGTCCTGGTGATATTTTTTTTCTCCCACGTTTACTAATTGGAACATTTCCTGGTGAAGATTCGCTTTTTTATGAAGGTAGATTCTGGCATAGACATTTTTCGGATTATCCATATTGGATAAAAAATGAAGGCATTTATTCCAGAAGGACGGGGAAAAAAATTAGCATACACTTTGCAGGCCATTACTTTTACAATAGTTCAGTGCTTCAAGGATTTCATATTAACGGAAGAATTTATCCTTTACCCTTTTTAGGATTGGAATTCCGATATACTGATTTGACCGAAAAACTACACACCCGTAATGACCATCTGCGGCTTTATGACGCATATATAAATTATGACCGGATTAGAAGCCGAAGATGGGTGCTATGGTGGGGACTGGGTGTAAAAGGCCTGCAGGGCGATGATACTTACCATGGTCTTTCTTTTAATTTTGGTACGGAGATCTACCCTAAAAATCCGATAAGTTTGAATATGCTATTGAATGTTGGTTCTTTAAATTCTCAAACCGTGAGTGAATTTCAAATAAAAGTAAATTGGCACATCCAGCGGGATATAATTTATCTCGGTTATCAATACTTTTCCACTGGTGGTTTGGTTTTGGATGGAATCATTTTTGGTTTAGGCATATTTCTTTAAGGCTGTAGAATCGTCGTATACAAATCCTTTATTAAAATCTCAAAGGTTATCTTGCATTCACTTCAATTCACAATTTTATCTGAGAGGGATAATTTTACCAGTTAAGAAAGCTAAAAAATTTGAAGATAATTGATTCTCCACCAGCTATTTTTTATATATTCATATAACAATTAAGTTGATTTTTCTTCTAAAATTCAAATATATATTTCCATGTCGGGTCGTAATTATTCGCTAAAATAAATTTTTGTTGGAAAGGTTGTGGATATTCTTTTATTTTTTGTGCTAATTTTTACGAAAATACGCAAAAGCTTAATTAGCAAAGGATAAGGAGAAATATATGGTAAAACATGATGTTAAAGACTTAAATCTGGCTGTTGAAGGAAAACGACGCATCGAATGGGCGGACAATGATATGCCGGTTTTACGGGCAATACGAGACCGGTTCGCTAAAGAAAAACCACTGGAAGGCAAAAAAATGAGCGCCTGTTTACACATCACAGCAGAGACTGCGAACCTGGCACGCACCTTGAAAGCCGGCGGCGCAGATCTGGTACTGGTCGCTTCTAATCCCTTGAGTACTCAGGATGATGTCGCTGCCTCACTAGTTACCGATTACGGTATCTCGGTTTTTGCTATTAAAGGAGAAGACCACAAGACATACTACGATCACATTCGGGTAGCTATTGAACATGACCCGGTCATCACGATGGACGACGGAGCAGATTTGATTTCGACTTTGCATCAGGACTATCCTGAAAAATGTCAACAGATTTACGCTTCGATGGAAGAAACCACCACAGGTGTCATTCGCTTACGTGCCATGCACAAAGATGGCGCTCTAAAATTACCCGTTTTTGCTGTGAATGATGCGTTAACCAAATATTTGTTCGACAACCGTTATGGAACCGGTCAGTCCACTGTCGATGGTATCATCAGGGCAACCGACATACTCTTGGCAGGCAAAACGGTAGTAGTGGCGGGATACGGCTGGTGCGGCCGTGGTTTTGCCATGCGCTGCAAAGGCATGGGTGCTAATGTCATTATCACAGAAGTAGATCCCATTAAAGCTCTGGAAGCTGCCATGGATGGATACCAGGTCATGCCCATGGCCAAAGCCGCAGAGGTGGGAGATCTATTTGTAACAATAACTGGTGATATTAACGTCATTCGGCCTGAACATTTTGAAAAAATGAAAGACGGCGCTATAGTGGCAAATTCTGGTCATTTCAATGTGGAGATCGATATTCCCGGACTGGAAAAAATGGCCGCAAAAAAACGCGAACAGGTACGCCGTTTTGTGGATGAGTACGTCATGGCAGATGGCCGGCGGATTTTCCTACTTGCTGAGGGCCGACTTATCAATCTGGCTGCCGCCGAAGGACATCCCGCCAGCGTCATGGATATGAGCTTTTCCACACAAGCACTAACCACTGAATTTGCTCTGAAAGAGAAAAAAGCTCCTGGCGTTTACACTGTGCCCGATGAAATTGAAAATTATATCGCTACCTTAAAGCTACAAACCATGGGTATTGAAATCGATGAACTAACAGAAGAACAAAAAGAATATCTGAGTTCCTGGGAAATGGGTACCTGATGGATTAAAATTCCTGTCAAAAGGTAGTAAATCACTGGAGTGGCAATGGACAGCATTAAGACGGATCTGGTTAAGACTTCTTTGAACAGAGTTAACTATGCCATAAATGCCACTCCTTTTTTTCTTCTAACAAATTGCGAGATAAAGTTTGAAAAAAAATCGTCAAAGCGATTAAGCAGAGAAAAAAGATATATTCTTGTTAATTAATAAATAACTAAAGCAATCATGGATAATTTATAATTTTTTAATAAGATGGGGAAAAAGAAAAAAAAGGAAAAACCTAAAAAACGATCAAAGAAAATTCGGCTGAAAATCGAAGACCTTAACGAAAAAGGTGATGGTATTGCTTTTTACAAGCATCTAAAAATATCCGTCAAAAAGACCCTGCCCGGTGAGGAAGTATTGGTTGAATATTTACCCAATCGTCCCCGGAAAGATCGGATTCAACTGCTCAAAATTCTTGATAAGTCCCCTTTTCGCACAGAGCCTCTCTGTCCTTATTTTGAAGAGTGTGGTGGCTGCCATTTACAACATATAGCCTACGCGGAACAACTTGAATTAAAGAAAAAATGGATCGAGAGATTGTTATTGGCCTACCCGGCTTTAAAACATATTCATGTTCAACCTGTTGAGGGAATGCCCGAAGCTCGAAATTACCGCAATAAAACCCAAATGCCCTTTCAAAATAACTTAGCTGGACTGGTTTATGGTCTTTACCGGAAAGGAACCCATGAAGTCACTCCGATTGATTATTGCTTAGTCGAAACACGCGATGCTAATCGGGCGCTTCAAATTATCAAAAACTGGGCTGAAATTCATAATATTCCCGCCTATAATGAAGCAACACAT
Organism: uncultured Calditrichaceae bacterium; assembly: GCA_964387645.1. Classification (GTDB taxonomy): domain Bacteria; phylum Calditrichota; class Calditrichia; order RBG-13-44-9; family RBG-13-44-9; genus CAYLYM01. The sequence goes on from CAYLYM010000059.1 coordinate 5,472, forward strand.
AGCGGGATCATCCGCTATGCCTTGATTCGAAAAGGTCAATTTTCTAATCAGGTGATGGTAGTTATCATCAGTAATCAATCTGAACTTCCCTACTGGAAATCTCTGGTGCAAAAATTGAAAGAAGGCTTGCCCAGTTTAAAAAGTGTCATTTTAAATGTGAATCAGGAGAAAAGTAATGTTGTTTTAGGTAAAGAAAATATTGTTTTATGGGGAGAACCATTTATTGAAGAAAAGCTGGGACGAATTCGTTTTATTATCTATCCCAACACCTTTTTCCAATCTAATTCAGTACAAACAGTGCGGCTTTTAGAAAAATTGGTTCAACAGGCTGAACTGAAAAATACTGACAAGGTGCTTGACCTTTACTGTGGTGTAGGGACTATTGGGCTTTATGTAACCAACCAGGTTGCTCAAGTGCTTGGAATTGACAATAATGTCGATGCAATTGCAGCCGCTCGTGAGAATGCAGTAAAAAATGCGCTGAAAAATATTAATTTTCTAACAGTAGACCTGACCAGAGGTTTTGAGGAAATCGATAAAATTAATTTTGAACCGAACATAATTATTGTCGATCCTCCTCGAAAAGGATTGACCCCTGAACTTATTCAAGATATTTGCAATTTAACTCCCGAAAAACTGATTTACATATCCTGTAATCCCAGGACGCTAGTGAGAGACCTTTATGCGTTCCAGATGAAGGGCTACTTCACTGAAGAAATTTTCCCATTTGATATGTTTCCTCACACTTCTCATATCGAGTGTTTAACAATACTCAACAGGAGGGGTTAATTCAAAGCGGATTTTAGCTGTTTTTGCCCATCCTAATGATGAATCCAACGGAGCTGATGGTACATTGGCTTTTAAACTAATGGTAAATCAATGTTATTGTATTTTCATAAAAACGAAATAAACACTTGCTTTAATAAATATTTTTAAATTTATTTTGATCAGAATTTTTAATAATTCTGATCAAAAAATAAAAAGAGGAGAAACAAATTGAAAGAAGCCATTCAAGGACTTGAGCCCACTTTATTATGGGAACACTTTTATCAAATTAGCCAGATTCCACGCTGCTCGAGGCATGAAGAGAAAGTAAGAGAATATGTGATCGATGTTGCCAGAAGAAATAATTTTGAATACAAAATAGATGCAGCGGGTAATGTTGTCATTAAAAAGCCAGCGACACCAGGTCTGGAAGATAAACCAGTAGTGGTGCTACAAGGACATTTAGACATGGTTTGTGAGAAAAATAAAGAAACAGAGCACGATTTTTCAAGCGATCCTATCAAATTAAAACGTGAGGGGGAATGGTTAAGGGCAGAAGGTACAACTCTGGGTTCAGACAACGGTATTGGTGTAGCCGCGGCGTTAGCTGTTTTAGAAAGTAATGCTATTAAACATGGTCCTATTGAGTGTCTCTTTACTATCGATGAAGAAACTGGATTAACTGGAGCCACAGAATTAGCGACCGACATGTTGGAAGGCCGGATTTTATTAAACATGGATTCAGAAGAAGACGGCGCAATCTACATCGGCTGTGCAGGTGGGAAAGATACCGAATTATTACTTAAACTCGAAACGGAACCTGTTCCAAAAGGTTTTGAAGCAGTTGAAATCAAATTAACCGGATTAACTGGCGGACATTCAGGATTAAATATTCACGAAGGTCGTGGCAACGCCATCAAACTACTGAACCGTTTTCTCTGGAAAACTTTACCACAAGTGGGTGGACGCCTGGCAAACTTTGAAGGTGGGAGTAAACATAATGCAATTCCCAGAGAAGCCTCTGCTATAGTTTTTTTGCCCGTAGAAAACAAAAAAAATCTCCATCAATTGGCAGCAGAGTATGAAAATATCTTCAAAAACGAATTAAAATCGATTGATCCAAATGTAAAATTGACGGTCTCCGAATCCGGTTTTAATGCTCCTGAAAAAATGTTTACATCGCAGTTGCACAATAAATTGCTAAATCTACTTTATACCATTCCACATGGAGTTATTTCCATGAGTCATGACATCCCCGGATTGGTAGAGACCTCAACCAATTTGGCCGTTGTTGGCGTCAAAGACAATAATATCAGTATTCTTACCAGTCAAAGGAGTTCGGTCGCTTCTGCCTTGGTTGACATCGCCGATATGGTACAAGCCTGTGGATTTCAGGCGGATGCCGAAGTTCATAGTGGCGGTGGCTATCCTGCCTGGCAGCCCAACCCGAATTCACCATTGTTAAAACAGGCCAAAACAGTGATGAAAGAACTTTTTGGGAAAGAACCAGAAGTGAAGGCCATCCATGCTGGCTTAGAATGTGGCATCATCGGAGATAAATTCCCTGGCATGGATATGATTTCCTTTGGCCCAACTATCGAAGGCGCTCACTCGCCGGATGAACGTGTTAATATTTACACTGTGGAAAAATTCTGGAAATTCTTAGAGGCCATGCTGGAAAAATTGGCATCATAAATTCAACAACAAAATTTACAACTCAGTGGGGCGGTCGTCAAAGCCGCCCTTAATTATTTACGGGTGACTTATACAAACTTATTTTCAAAGGTATTCCATGCACTCAAGGTCTATGTTACATATGTATCATCCAAAAAACCATTCCAACATTCTCCCTTGAAATTCCATACAGGGTGAGCTATATTGAAAAGAAAATAGTGACGGAGACGAAATGAATCGCGATTACGCTTTTATACTCGTTGTCATTTTGCTTCTAAGCCTCGCTCATTCTTTAACTTTCGGGCAGGTTCTAAACTGCAAAGTCTCTGTAAGTATGGAACGCCTGCAACCGCGAGAGCGGGATGACCTGAGCGATTTGCAACAAAATTTAACTGATTATTTGAATAATACCAATTGGAGCGATGAAAACAAAGACATTATCCTGGATTGTAACGTTCAATTAATCATTGAGACGGTGACTAACCGGGGATCTGAAAAAGTTTACAGAGCACAATTTCTCATCAGTTCGCCCAGCGGCGAAAACTATTATGACCGTGCTTTTGAGTTCACTTATGTTCCTGGACAATCATTCGAAACCTATCGTTCAAACTTCGATCCGTTATTAAGTATGGTAGATTTTTACGTCAATATGGTTATCGGTGGCGAATTAGACACTTACGAATTATTTGCAGGATCGCCATTCTTTGATAAAGCTCAAAATATTGCTAATCAGGGACAACTGAGTAATTATCCTTTGGGCTGGAGAAATAGGTTAGAAAGAGCCATTCAAAATACCGATGGAGACCATGTAGCACTACGGGAAGCCAAATTTTATTATTATGAAGGTCTTTATTTTGTGGAAGAAGAACCCAATCCCGAGAATGCCAGGAAATTTGCCAAAGCAGTGGTTGATCGTCTGGTAAATGTTCACAATAAAAGACCAAACAGTGAGGCATTAAAACGATTTTTTGATTCACATTTCCAGGAAATTTGTAAACTTTTTAGATATGATACGGATCGTTCCAATATCGAGAAGATGATGGAGATTGATGCGCTGCATCGAGATACTTATATGAACTGTCAAATTGGTAATTAAGCATCCTTCCTAAAAACAAAGTAATTTCCAATTCATACGATGAAAACTTTTTGGCCAGAAAAACTATCCGATTTCACCGAACGGGAGCTAATAGGAGCTGGCCAGTACGGCCTGGTATATAAAGTTTTCAATCCCGATAATAATCGAAGAAGCGTTATTAAATTAATCGAAGCAGTGAAAACCTCCTCTCCACAGGCTTTGAAGCGATTCAAAAGGGAAATTAAAGCGCTGCAAAAGATTGAATCACCCAGAGTAGTAAAATTGCTCAATTACTGGATTGATCCTGAATTTATCGCCTTCGAGATGGAATATATCCCCGGTCTTTCGTTAGAAAGAATTAAAAAAAGCTTACAGCAAATCCCTTATTCCCGGAAGGAAAAAATCATCTTGCGTATTTTCGAAGAAATATGCCATGGACTGGAGGATATTCATCATGTCGATCTGGTACACCGCGACTTGAAACCTTCAAATATTCTTATAAAATCTGAGGAATTAATAAATCTCACCAATCCAGAAAAAATCATCTCAGTTCTGGAACAGGGAAAATACGAAATTAAAATTACAGATTTTGGTGTGGTGAAAGATTTGAGTGCCACCGTCAGTATCACTCGATCGAACGACTTTTTGGGCACCGTAGCTTATGTTGCTCCTGAACAAGCCACAGGACAGAAAATTGATTTTTCTACCGATCTTTATGCACTGGGAGTGATTATTTATGAACTTTTATCCGGGCAGAATCCTTTTCATAAAAATAATATTTACCAAACTATTAACGCACATCTTCACGAAGAACCACCTCATATCCTCACTTTCAACCGAGACGTTCCCCTGGATATTTCCCATGTGTTGATGTTATTGCTTCAGAAAGATCCTGCTGAGAGATTTTACTCAGCCCACCGCTTAAGACGCTTGCTTGAACAACGGCGATCGACTACACCGAATGGAACTTATGATATATCAATATTACTTCATAAATCAGAACCTGAAAATAAAATTTGTCCACCATTCGAACAGTTATTACATAAACTCAAAAAAAATTTTTCCTCTTATCGGATGACTGTTTTAGCTTTTGAAAATTTTATTGAAAAAGACCATTTTATTTATCATTACCAGCAATTAAAAGAAAAAACAGACTGTTTCTATTTGTCTTACAACTCAGAAATTTTTCCCGATTTCATATATTCGTTCACTCGTACATTACTCAAGCAATTCTCTCTCAAAGAATTGGAAAATATTAAAAATGATTTACCTTCAGATTCATTTCTTCGAACTCTCTTAGATTTTTATCAAATAGGAGATTTTTATCAACAGAGCCAATTCATAAAAAAACATTTTCAAGTTATTCCCAACCAGATTCACGTTTACAACTGGATTGAATTGATTACAAAATTGCTTAAAATGATGTGCAGTAAACGGCAAGTAATGTTTCTTTTATCTGGATTGGAAAATTATCGGGAATATTTTTTAATGTCTTTTTTATTACCGATTATAGAAAAATTAAACTTAAATAAAATCCAATGGATTATTCTTTGTCCATCTAAACATCTCTTAAAAATACCAAATTTTAATAATGAAAGTTTTTCCTATCGAATCATTGATATAAGAAATTATTTCACTAACCAGAACAATTGTATCATCGATGTTAAAAATTTTTCTTCGATTTTTGTTAAAAGATCCCAACTGAATTTAAAAAAGAATACACTGATAGAAAAGAACATTAAACATCAATCAATATCTATTAAAGAAAAAAAATTTCTGGAATATTTTGCTCTATCTGGCTATATCAATCCAATAAAGTTCATTAATTATTTATTAAACCATCATTTCGGCAGAGATGGTGAACTCATTCTTTCTTTGTTAAATAAAAAAATTTTAAAGTTAATATCAGTAAAAAATTCTCCCTACCGAATTGCTTTTGCGAATTTTAACCTTTACAATTTTTATTGGCACGCTGCCTTCCGTAACATGAATGAAAAACACAAAGAAATCATTTTAGATTTCTGGGAAAGCCAAAAGGATTTAGAAAGCAAGGAAATACTGCTTACAAAACTAACTGAATTTGGCGAAAATTCTCGTGCTTGTCTTCTACTTAGAGAATTGCTAGATTTTTATTATAGTATCAATGATTTTCATCGACATAATCAACTTCTTATTCAACTTCTTCGCCTAAAAAAAAACTATAAAATCCCGCATGCTTTATGGTGGCGTTTTGAAGTTCACCGAATACTTCAGAGAATTCCAACTGGTCGATTCAAAATAAACACTGGTAAATATATCAGTGCGTTTAACAAAATCTCTGAAAAATACAAGGCTGATAAGCAACAGCTTTTATATTTGCTTATCCTGGTTTCTTTAATTAACGGGGAAGAAGAAAATGTTCAAAAGCTTTTTAAAATTTTAAAAGAATATTCGAATATCTCGGGAAACATAGAGCCTTATATCTCACTTACTCAAGCAATATATTTAGTAAAACAAGGAAAACTGGATTTAGCGATAGAAGAAATTAGTACAACTTTAATAAAATTAGGCGACAGGGAATCATATTGGATTATTCCAACAGGTTCATACATGATTGCTGAGATTTATCTAAAAAAATTTATTTGGGAAAAATCTTACCAGTATGCAGCAATGGCATTTCAAACAGGAAGAGTTCTAAATGATTTTTGGATTATGAATCAAAGTTTAAAATTAATTTTGCAAAATCCTTACTATTATAAAAATCGTGCTAAACTTGTAAACTGGAAAATTTTGTGTAAAAAACTGCTAAATTTTAATGTAAGAAGATTTGACCAGATTGATATTCGATCAAGGCTTTTAAAAATTATACATTAAACCGTATAGTCATTATATCCCCATCTCGGACGATATAATTTTTACCTTCCAGGCGAAGCAGGCCTTTTTCGCGACATTTGGCCATACTTCCTAATTGAATAAAATCAGCGTAGTTAACCACTTCTGCGCGAATAAATCCGCGTTCCATATCTGAATGAATCACGCCTGCTGCTTCCTGAGCTCGGGTATTTTGTTGGACAGTCCAGGCACGACATTCATTTTCGCCGACTGTGAAAAAAGAAATTAATCCCAGCAATTCGTAAGATTTATGAATTAGTTTATAAGAAGCTGGTTCTTCAATGCCCAGCTCTTCTAAAAATATTGTTCGATCTTCCTCTTCCAGTTGGGAGATTTCCATTTCAACTTTTGCCGATAGACCTGTTACTGCGACATTTGGTTTCTCCTGATACTCTTGTAATGGTGCCAGAACTTCTTTTTCGCGAGAAATATCGCTTTCGCTATAGTTCACAACGATGATAAGCGGTTTAGCAGAAAGAAATTGAAAACCCCGCATCTGTTTCTCATCTGACTCCGAGAAAGAGTGCTCTCGTAAAGGCCGTTCATTTTCTAACAGTTCTTTACACTGATTCATTAATTCTAATTGTCTTAAATTTTCTTCAGACTTTACTTTTTTCAATTGTTTCTTAAGTCTTTCAATTCGATTTTCCACAATGCTTAAATCTGATAAAATAAACTCTGTTTCAACAATTTGCACATCTCTTAGTGGATCAATGCTTCCCAATGGATGCTGATAGACTTCATCCTGGAAAGCCTGAACCACAAGACAAAGCGCATCCGTATTTTTTAAAACAGTTAAAAATTGCGGGTCGAACCCTTTCCCACTACCAGCATCCTTATCCAATCCGCCAACATCTAAATATTGAATAGTAGTATTGACCTGTTTCTTTGGTTGAAATATTTTTGATAGATTATCAAGTCGAGAGTCAGGAACTTTGACGATACCTCGATGTACTTCTACTTTACCAGAAATATGACTAGGTTCTGGCGTTAAACCAGTAAGCGTGGTAAACAAGGTCGTTTTACCAGCGAAAGGCAAACCTATAATGCCAATTTCCATAAAAATCTCCGGATATTAAGTAAATCTTATGATTTAATTACACACAAATTTAAGAAAAGAATTTGGATCAAACAATGGACTCTTATGTTCTTGAAAAGATGACAGATTTTTAAATTAAACGCAGAATAACAATTTTTCAGCGAGAGAACCTTTATTAAAAACCTTATCTCATTTCGCTTTGAATAGACAAACAAAACTCCAGTACAAAAAAGGGCCCTTTTATAGAATAAAAAGTGAGGGAATCATTCAATTTAGATCTGCTTGTCCATTAACTTGTTTTTTTTAAATTTCTTTTGTAACATTTTATCTAAAATGCAAATAAAAAAGGATTTTCATTGATTTGCTATGAAACCTGTATATAAAATCTCGTCAATCTTAGGTTTTGTTCAAATAACCACTTTAGTTGGTTTACTTTTCTGTTTACCATATTTGTAATTGAATTGTTCTATGGTAATTCGAAGAAGGTATTTTATTAATTATTTTCAAAAAATTATGGATCCAGAATAAATGAGATTTATATAAAATTTAGAAAGTTAAGCAAGAGATAGAAGAAAAAACCAATTTACTAGTAAAAATGGTTTTCTCAATCTGTTTTGATTTTAATAGATTAAATAATACAATTTGTTTTAAAATAGAATTTCATGTTAAGTATCTTTGAGGAAATTTAATGAATCTATTTTTTATGAATAGCGCTGGTTTAGAAGCGTGGGGTGGTAGTGAAAAATGGATGCTTCAGACCGGAACAGAATTAAGCAAAAAAGGGCATCAGATATCTTTCGGAGGTAGAGAGGGCTCTCTTTTTCTACAAAAATGTAAAAATCAAAATTTCTCAATTTTACCTTTGAAAATCAGAGGTGATTTAGATCCTTTTATTATCGGAAAAATTGTTACTTATCTCCGTACGAATCATATTCAAGTTATTGTTTGTGAATATAACAAAGACATTCGCCTGGCTGGAATTGCTTCTAAGATCAATAGTAATATATTGGTCATTGCCAGAACAGGATTACCGAGCATAAAAAATAATGTTCGCTATCGTTTGCTCTATCCCAGATTATTAGATGGCGTTATCGTTACTACCAATGCAATCAAGAATAAATATCTGGATTATCATTGGACAAAAAAGTTGCCGATCACAGTTATTCATGATGGAATTTCCCTGAATCCCCTACCCAAAATGAAGCCCTTAGAAACAAAACGTAAATATGATATTCCTGATAATATGCCCATCATTGGAATATTTGGAAAGTTAGTTAAAAAAAAACAACATAACATCTTTCTGGAAATTGCGGCCAGAATATTAAAAAAATTTCACGACACAATTTTTCTGATTGTTGGAGACGGTCCGGAACGTGAAAATATCCAAAAATATGCCTTTGATCTCGGAATAATCGATCATATCTATATGACAGGTTTTTTGGAAAATCCATTCCCGCTCTACGCTATCTGTGACCTTGTTCTTCTTACTTCACAAGAAGAGGGGATACCGATCTCTATCATGGAAGCCATGCTAATGAAAAGAACCGTGGTTACTTTTAATGTAGGAGGTATTTCGGAGTTGATTAATTCTGGAAAAAACGGTATATTGGTTCCTCCGAATGACATTTATTTAATGACGGAGCAAGTACAGATGTTATTAGAAGATAAAGTAAAGCGGGGCAAAATGGGAGAAGCCGCACGTGAATTTATTGTTAAAAATTGTTCAGTTAAAAAAATGATTGAGGAAGTTGAGGAATATTTAGAGAGGAAATGGAATCAAAAGCACGGAGGAAGCCATGGAAAATAAAATCCGGGTACTTGTTGCGAAACCGGGTTTAGACGGCCATGATCGGGGTGCAAAAGTTGTTGCGGCTGCATTACGTGACGCGGGCATGGAAGTCATTTACACAGGACTCAGACAAACTCCAGAAATGATTGTTGAAACCGCTTTGCAAGAAGATGTCCATGTTATTGCTTTAAGTATTTTGTCTGGCGCCCACATGTCGATATTCCCAAAAGTCTTAAAATTAATGAAAGAAAAAGGATTAGATGATGTTTTACTCACAGGTGGCGGCATCATCCCGAAAGAGGATATGAAAAAATTACGGCAAATGGGAGTAGGAAAACTCTTTGGTCCCGGCACAAATACCCAGGAAATTGTTGAATATATACAGAATTGGTTCAGGCAAACCCATGAAAATTAATTGAAAAAATAAATGAATATATTTTTCTAAGAGAATTTTCAGCACACTTCAAAGGAGCAAATAACACAAAACATCTTTCTATATAAAAAATGAAAATTATTAAATTTTGAAAAATAAAGAAATTTTCGGCTTCGTTTCTATCGATCATTATCTACAGAAAGAACTATTAAAACAAAATTTTAGAGAAAGCTAAATCTTTATAAAGTAAAAATTTCTCAATAAATTTCTCTTGACAAATTTTTAGTATATTATATTAATAACAATCAGGTGAAGATAGAATTTTTTTCTTTCTTTACCATTTTGTATAATATATAATCTTTTGAAAATTCATTTCATTTTCATATAAAATTTTTAGAATCCATTAATCGTTTAATAAGAAAGGATTTTTTAATGAAAATTGAAGAACCAACTTATTACCATACGCGCATTAAAGATTGGCCGGAAGATGAACGCCCAAGAGAGAAACTGATGGCCCTAGGTCCGGAATATCTTACCGATTCAGAATTATTAGCGATATTATTCCGAACCGGAAGTAAGAACCATACGGCTGTGGACCTGGCCAAAACTATTCTTAATAATTATGGAGACCTTCACAGCCTTTCACAAATGGATTTTCGAAAATTTTCTCATTTAAAAGGAATTGGTCCGGCTAAAGCCGTGACTCTGGCAGCGGCCTTCGAAATTGCACGTCGAATAGCAACTTTGCCCAAAATGCCTAAACTTAAAATCACATCACCAAAAATTGTTTTTAAAAAATTAGGCCCGCGTTTGAGTGCCCAAAAAAAGGAAATATTCCTTGTCTTACTTTTGAATAGCGCCAATATTCTTATGCGAGAATATAAAGTTTCCGAAGGAACTTTAAACGCTTCTCTTGTCCATCCCCGCGAAGTTTTTCACCCAGCTATCATCGACACTGCAGCTTCGATCATTCTGGTACATAATCATCCCTCCGGAGAAACTAACCCATCCCAAGAAGATAAAAATATTACATACCGGCTGGTAGAAGCCGGAAAACTATTAAACATTCCTATCCTGGATCACATAATTATAGGCGCTACAAACTATTTCAGCTTTAAAGAGAAGGGATTATTACCAGATTAGAGAAATATTTGATTTTAAATTTCATTTTTACTCTGCACTCATCATAACACTTATAAAGCGCAATGAATCGATGTTCTCAAAAACAATCTTTATAATAACAGAAATTGGAACGGCTAAAAACATTCCGATTACTCCCCATAACCATCCCCAAAACATTAACGAAAACAAGACCACCAATGGGCTTAAGTTTAAACTTTTGCCCACTACTTTTGGATCTACCAAATTACCGATACCTATTTGAATAACTACTAAGCAAAGAGCCAGCCACAAAATGGTTGTAATTTTTTCAAACTGAATAAATGCTATCGTGATTGGCAAAAAAGTTGCAATAATCGAACCTAAATTTGGAATAAAATTAAGCAAAAAAGTAAGAATGCCCCAAATGATGGCAAACGGAACCTGAAAGATAGACAATACAATAAAAAACAAGATTCCAGTTGCCAGACTAATCAATGTTTTTGCTATTAAATATTTTTGAATTTGTTTATTAATATTTTTTAAAATTTCACCAAGTCTTTCCGATGTATCTGGTTCAAAAGCTCTTTTCAATTTTAGATATAAACTATTTCGACCCATTAGAATAAAGAGCAAGAAGAGCAAAACCAAAAATGTATTAGACATAAAATTAACAATGGAACCAAGCGTATTCAGAACAATTCGATGCAAGGAAAGATCTTTAAGAGAATTTAACCATTCCAGACTCCCCTGAGGCCGAACTTCTGTTTCAAAAACTTCCCTTGGGATGTTGAGAAAAATTAAAATTTTCTCTAAAAGTGATCCCATTTTTTCTTCATACTGTGGAAATTCAGAAGCAAAAGATTTAATACTCGTATAAACTAACACCCCGAAAAAATTTAATACCAGGAATGTTATTACCAAAGCCAAAATAATAGCAAAAAAAGTTGGTATTTTTCTTCTTTCGAAAAATTCAATAAGAGGATTTAATACATAACTAATAAACACAGCCAATGCAAAGGGAAGAATAATAGATCTAATTTGATATAAAACAATACCCACCGCAATTACCGTAAGAATACCTAGCAATCCAATAATTATTCGGTTTTCTCGAATCATCACATCACGTGGTTTACGGATAATCATTTTTCTCCCTCAATAATTAATACCATATTATCTTTTATTATCTTACGAACAAATCAGTAAAAACTTACATACCGTTCAGAATTCTTCAAAACGGACATTTTTAAGGAAAAATCTATTATCACCTTTGGTAATCATTTGGATTTTTGGTTAATTATTTGATCAGGAAAAAAATATTAAACTATCATATCGATAATTAAACTAATTTAAACAAAATATATTATTTTGCACTATATTTACAAATTATTTTTACAGAAATAATTTAAATACTCATATTTTTAATTTTATTCTGTTTATTGTACTTTAGAAAGACATGCCCAGAGTATCACCTATTGCATTAAATTTGTAAGTCATAAAAAAATTGAAATTAAAAAACTATGTTTCCCCAAATAGGGTCTTCAAGATATCAAAAACAGGACAAATCATCAATGTGCTTCCAACCAATTCTTGCCCACTCCCAAATCCACTTTAATGGGCACATCCAATTTTATAGCATTTTCCATTTCATATTTTACCATTTCCTTTACAGTTTCCAATTCCGAATTTTTAACTTCAAAGACCAATTCATCATGAACTTGAAGAATCATTTTGGTTTGCAATTTTTCAGCAGTCAAACGGTTTTGAATATTTATCATTGCAATTTTGATTAAATCCGCTGCGCTTCCTTGGATAGTAGTGTTAATCGCCACCCTCTCGGCATTTTGTCGAACATTGTTATTTTTACTCTCTATTTCTGGTATATACCGCCTTCGATTTAAGATTGTTTTAACATATTTATTTTTTCGAGCAAAAGCGATGGTATGGATCATGTAATCATTAACTCGAGGAAAACGGACAAAATAATTATCGATGATTTGTTGGGCTTCATCTGGTTCAATACCTAATCGTGAAGCCAAACCGTATGGCGAAATACCATAAATAATCCCGAAATTAACTTCCTTGGCTTTTCGACGGTGGTCATCATTCACCATCTCGATGGGGATATTGAAAATCGCCGCAGCAGTACTTGCATGAATATCCTCGCCCCTTATGAATGCTTCTTTAAGGGAGGGATCTCCAGAAAGATGGGCCATAATGCGAAGTTCAATTTGGGAGTAATCTGCACTCAGAATAAAATCTTCAGGATTTTCCGTTATAAATGCCTTTCGAATCTCCCTTCCAATCTCTGTTCGTATGGGTATATTTTGCAGATTGGGATCACTGCTGGAAAGACGTCCAGTAGCAGTAACTGTTTGGTTGAATGATGTATGTAATCTACCCGTTCGACGACTGATCAGTGTAGGTAAAGCATCTACATAAGTGGATTTTAATTTAGCCAGTTTACGATATTCTAAAATATTTTTAACTATGGGATGTTTAGAAAACCGTTCTAACACCGATTCAGATGTTGAATATTGACCTGTTGCTGTGCGGGTGGGTCTTTTTCCTCCAATTTCCTTTTGAATTTCTAGTTCTTCAAAAAGAACTTTTCCAAGTTGTTGCGGCGAGTTAATGTTGAATACTATTCCGGCCATATCATATATCTTTTTTTCGAATCCCTTAAGCTCTTCTTCCAGTTTTCTGGACATTTGATGGAGAAAATCGACATCCAGTTTAACACCATTCTTTTCCATCTCCATGAGCACCGCAACCAGAGGCATTTCAACCTGTTCAAATAGCCAATAAGTATCTGTTTCTTTTAACTTTTTTTCTAAAATCTCTTTTAATCGAAAAGTAATATCGGCATCTTCGCAAGCATATGGAACAACTTCATCTACCGCAATTTCTAACATATTTTTTTGCTTCTTTCCTTTTTTACCGATCAGTTTTTCTATGGGAATCATCTTATAGCCCAAAAATTTTTCTGCGAGGAGATCTAGATTATGATGGCGAGTGCCAGGCTCTAGTAAATAATGAGCTACCATGGTATCGAAATTAATCCCTCTAAGTTGAATATTATGTTGATAGAGCATTAAACCATCATACTTAATATTTTGGCCGCCTTTTTTGATATTATTATCCTCAAAAATGGGTTTTAACTTTGCTAATATTTCTTCCATATTTAAATCAGATCGATTATCTATTAAAGGTACATAATATGCCTGAAACGGCTTAAAACTAAAAGAAATACCGATTATGTCTGAATCGAATGCATTTAAACCAGTTGTTTCTGTATCAAAGACAAAAAAATCACTCTTTTGTAACCGATCCACTAAATCATCAAACTGTGACTTCTCCCGAATGAGTACATATTCAATTTCGGTAGTTTTAATATCCTGGATAACATACCCCCCTTTTTCATCAAATTCATTTAACCGCTGCATTAGAGAACGAAATTCCAATTCCTGGAACAATTGCTTCAGTTTATCAATATCTGGACTTTCCCTGCGCAATTGTTCAAAATCAATCTCCAAAGGAACATTTTTATCGATGGTTACCAGTTCACGCGAAAGATAAGCATTGTCCTTCCCTTCAATCAACTTTTTGTAAAGTGCCGGTTTTGTAACTTTGTGAATATTTTGATAAAGATTATCAAGCGAGCCAAATTCTTTTAAAAGGTTAAGAGCAGTTTTTTCTCCTACACCAGCCACACCTGGTACATTATCACTGCTGTCGCCCATTAGAGCCAGAAAATCGATTACTTGTAGCGGTGTTAAATTATACTTCTTCTTCAGAGCATCAAGGTCAAGAATTTCCACATCCTTGCCTGGCCGAACAACTAACATTTTTATCGAAGGCGAAATTAATTGCATAAAGTCTTTATCCCCGGTAACCATGTATGTATCGATATTCTTCTCCTCGGCTTTTTTCGCCAGTGTCGCAATTACATCGTCTGCTTCATAACCGGGCTTTTCAATCAAAGGGATATTAAAAGCTTTAACTAATTCTACAATTCTTGGATATTGTTCTGCCATCTCATCTGGCATTTTCTCACGGGTCGCCTTGTAAGCTGCATATTTTTTATGCCTGAAGGTGGGTTCTTTAGTATCAAATACTACCGCAATATAATCCGGCCTTTCCTCAAGTAAAATTTTCATCAAAGAAAGGGCAAATCCATAAATTGCGCTGGTATTCTCTCCTTTTGAATTGAAAAGTGGATTACGAATAAAAGCAAAATAAGAGCGGTAAAACATTGCAGAACCATCGATTAAGAACAAACGTGGTTTACTAGACATCCTCAAATCCCTTATTACTTAACTATCTGAATATTAATAATGAAATATATTAATAAAAATTCAATTAAAAAGACTTTTGGTTTTTCCAATAACGGCGATCTTTTTATTTCATTCGAAACAATTTTTTGTTAAAAAATAACAATTTAATAACCTTGAAAATTTTGTAATCATTGAAAACTGAAATCGTTGTATAATATAACTGATAAAAATATTTTAGAAAATAAAAACTTGGCATTTCCAAAATCCAAAATTTTTGTATGACAAGTAGAGTAAAAAATTAATAAAGTAGATATTTTAATTAGTTAATAAATGTCGACTAATTGATTAAATAGTTTAAAAATACATAAATATATGAATTAATACAGTAATTAATAAATAAAAAAATTTTGAAAAATGCTTAAAAAATTTTAAAGAAATATTTGGAAGAATTTTTAATACTTAATAATAATTATTTTCATTTATTGAATATTATACAAAATATTTAGACACTATATTACAAATATTCAATAAATTTAATTTTTTCTTTGAAACCTCACAATTCTAAATTATTATTTAATAATGTTGTAAATAAAAAACTTTAAAGGAGAAGAATGAGATGAGTCAGGATTTCATTAAATATGCAACGAACCAATTATTAGAATCAACAGAAATTAATCGCGAACTTTACACGCGTTATTCCGTGAAACGAGGTTTGAGAAATGAAGATGGATCTGGTGTACTGGTAGGTTTAACAAAAATTTCAACTGTTATCGGTTTTAAAGTAGTAGACGAAGAAGTCATTCCAATTGACGGTGAATTGTATTATCGGGGAATTAATATTAAGGATATTGTCAATGGAATACAAAAAGAAAAGCGACACGGATTTCCAGAAATAACCTACCTGCTTCTTTTTGGAAAATTACCAAATAAAAAAGAATTAGAAGAGTTTGAAGAATATATGCGCCCTTTGGTTTCTTTGCCTCCAGGTTTAAATGAGACATTTATTCTTGCTTTTCCAAGTCCTAGTGTGATGAATAAATTACAACGTATTACACTTGTATTATATGGCCTGGACCCTAACCCTGATGATATTTCTATCCCAAATGTTATTCGCCAATGTTTAAGCCTGATAGCTAAATTTCCCGTCATTACAGCCTATGCATATCAGGCTATACGACATAAATTATATGGTGAATCTTTATTTGTTCATCCACCGAATCCTGAGATCTGTAGTGCAGAAAATTTTCTTTATATGCTGCGTCCCGATCGTTCTTATACCCAATTAGAAGCAGATATATTGGACCTTGCACTAATTTTGCATGCCGAACATGGTGGTGGAAACAACTCAACTTTTACAGCCCATGTCGTGACATCCAGCCATACCGATACCTATTCTGCTATTGCTGCAGCGGTAGGTTCATTAAAAGGTCCTCTTCACGGTGCAGCTAATTTTTATGTTATGGATATGATGGCAAATATTAAAGAAAATGTCAAAGATTGGAATGACGATGAGGAACTTTCGGCATATCTTGAAAAAATTCTTCGCGGTGAAGCTCACGATGGCAAAGGACTACTCTACGGAATGGGGCATGCTGTCTACACAAAATCAGACCCACGGGCTGTTATATTAAAAGAAAAAGCCCGGGATTTAGCCAAAGAAAAAGGCAGAACAGATGAATTCCAACTTTACTTAAATGTGGAAAGACTGGGTCCGGCAATCTTCAAAAAGGTGAAAAACTCAAATAAGGTAATTTCTCCAAACGTAGATTTTTACTCTGGTTTTGTTTACGATCTACTTGGATTCCCAAGAGAAATTTATACCCCTTTATTTGCAATGGCACGAGTTGTGGGCTGGTCAGCCCATCGGATTGAGGAATTGTTAAACGGCCAACGCATTATTCGCCCGGCCTACAAAAGTGTTTCCTCTCCGCAAAAATATGTCCCCCTTTATGAACGTCCTTAAGAAAGAGGGTGAAAAAAACTTTTCCATTTACTAAATTAAATAAAATATGGGAGGTGGAAGGGGACCGGTGTCCCTCACGGCCTTCAAAGCCGGGCGTGTCCCGATAAATCGGGATAGGTGGGTTCGACTCCCACACACCTCCGCTAAAAAACCCTTGTTTTACAAGGGTTTTTTATTCTAATCAATATATGTGTCACCAATTTTCGGAGAACTAAATGTCGTCTATTTATAAGAGAGGAAGGTACTGGCAGATTAAATTTTCATATGAGCGAAAGTCTTATCAGTACTCCCTGCGAACGAAAAATAGAACGAGAGCGAGTGCCCTACAAAAAAAGATTGATTCCTATCTGGATGTGGGGCTTTTTCCCAATTTAGATGAAATTATATATGATTCTCCATTCAACCATGATCTATTAGTCTATTTGGATCATCTGGAGGAGGAAATTGATGGGAATTATTCCTGGGCAGAGTCATATAGGAGAAGGCAGAAAGTTTTTATTAAACATTTCAGAAATTTTTAAAAAAGGAAAAAATTCGATTTTTCACTCAAGTGAATATAAGTGTGGCAGCTAAATATCGTAATTGGCGGTTAAATACTTTCTCCGAGAAAACGAAGGAAAATATTGCTCCCAAGACCATCAGAGAAGAATTAATGTTTATTAAGAACAAGATATTCGAAAGAGCTATTGAGGACAAGATCATCTCAGAAAATCCGTTTAAAAGAGCCATGAAAGATCTACGAGTTTATAAAAAGGAGGTCTTACCTTTCACTGAAGAAGAAGTGAATCTTTTGATCCAAAATGCACCTAATGACTTGCATCAAGATTTTTATACAGTTTTGCATTTGACAGGGAGTAGATTCGGCGAAGTTGCTAATCTGGAATGGGATGATATTGATTTTGAGAATAAACTTCTATTTATCTGTAATAAATCTTTTCATAAAACGAAAACCAGAAGTGAAAGGGTAATTCCCTTGTATTCCAAGTTGGAAACAATATTTCTAAATCGGAAACAAAAAATTAAAAGTAAATTTGTATTTCATTCTCCAAAAGATAATTCCAAGCCTATCCGAACTTTGTTACGAAAATTTACAGAGACAAAAGTAAAATTGAATATTGACTCCAGAAAAACGCTTCATTCCTTCAGACATGCTTTTGCAACACATCTTCGAAGTAAAGGAGTTTCATTGGAAACTATTCAGGAATTATTAGGACATTCCGACATAAAAGAGACACGACATTACCAACATATGGATTTGAAGGTATTAAAAGAGGCTATTTCTAAATTACAAATCCTTTCCTGATAATATCAATCCTTCCATCCATCTATCTAATAAATCTCTTTTGAAAATTATTTTCCTA
>CAYLYM010000060.1:0-23549 GCA_964387645.1 uncultured Calditrichaceae bacterium
CAAATCTCTTGCCTTTGGTTCCGGCTGCCAATAAAACAGCAGCCATACTGGCTGCTTGGCCAACACAGGTTGTAACTACATCAGGCTGTATGTATTGCATGGTGTCATAAATAGCCAGACCAGAGGTGACAATACCCCCAGGACTATTGATATAAATATAAATGTCCTTTTCAGGATCTTCCGCTTCTAAGAAAAGTAATTGGGCAATTACCAAACTGGCGATGTTATCATCAATGGGGGTCCCTAAAAAGATAATTCTTTCTTTTAAAAGTCTGGAATATATATCATAGGCTCTTTCGCCTCGACCGGTCTGTTCAACAACAATGGGTACTAATGTCATAGGTTCTTCCTTAATTTTGCTTTTTTAAATTATTGAGTTGTATCTTCTTCATTGGATATCGCTTCAATTCCAGAATTTTTCTGCGGATAAACTTCAATAATTTCCGCATTCTCTTTAAGTAGATCGATAATTTTTCTTTCTAAAATATCTTCTCTAATATTATTGAATTGTTGTTTATCGTTCTTTAAACGGGCTTTTTCCTTATCATCAACAGGTAAACTATCGATGTGATTTACAACCTCTTCGTCACTCACCTGAATATTTTCAGCTTCCATTATTTTTTTCTTTAAAAAGTGCCAACGTAAATGATGAATTGCCAGAGGGCGATATTCTTTACGAACAGCTTCTTCGTTGATTCTTTGGGATCTGTTCTGTTTCAAAAAGTTTTCTACCAAATTATTAATATAATTTTCTATCATTGTTGGTGGCAATTCAAATGGATTCTCTTTGAGCAATTCGTCAATCAAGCGATCGGTAAAGGTTCGTTCGGTGCGATACTCTAAATCTCTTTTTATGTTTTCACGAATACGTTCACGAAGTTGCTCAAGATTTTCAATAGAATCGTCATCCAGATTTTTGACAAATTCATCATCCAATTCTGGATATTCTTTCTCTTCAATCTTTTTGACATGGATTTCGTAATGATTTATTACAGGTTGTTGATCTGGGCTGTTTGGAGCAGGAGCCGATTCTGAACGAACTACGCGTTTTTCTCCCTTTTTCACCCCAATCAATTGCTCTTCGATCTCTTTGTCAAATTTACCCGATCCTAATTCTACATGAAGATTTTCGTACTTATGTCCGACTATCGGCAATCCTCCCTGATCCAGCTCTTGCAAATCAAAATAAACATGATGATTCTGTCTGGCTTCTTCCACCTCCTTGATGGTTGCATATCTTTCTCGAAGCTGCTGCAAGGTATCTTCTACCATTTCGTCTGTTACTTCAATCACATCTTTTTCAACTCGAAGTCCTTTATATTTTTTTAGCTCAAATTCCGGCTCCGTTTCTACTTCCATTTCAAATACCATCCCGCTATCAATATTTTCAAACTTTATATCGGTAATTTTGCCTGGAGAAACCTGTTTAACATCCGCCCGGTTAAGTGCCTCGAAGTAATAAGTTTGAATTGTCTCTTCAATCAAATCTTGCTGGATCATTATGCCATATTGTTGTTTAACCAGATTTAGAGGTGCTTTTCCTTTCCGAAATCCTCTGATCTGAACACTTTTCTGATACTTTTTTAGTAGATTTTTTTCAATAGGCTGTAATTCTTCTGTAGAAATTTGAACTTTAACTTTTTTAGAATAGGAATTGATTGTTTGGACTTCTGTTTGCATAAAATATCCTTGTTTTAATTGTGTTATTCTAACTAAGAACTTGCAAATATAACATTATTCACTTTGATTTGCAAGTTCGATAGAAATCCGATGTTTGATTATCTATCCAAAGATTATAGACTTATTTATTCTTAAAATTCTCATGCGAAGCCGCTAATTCGTCATGAACTAAATCATTTTGGAATATAAAGAAAAACTCAGTTTTATAAGTTATTTGGTAAAGTGATAAAAGACCTATCTGTGGTTGGTCTGACAGACAGGTAAAATTTTTAATTCTTAAAAGATAATTATTTTACTTTTTTAATACTGTTAATGATTTAGGTAAATTATCATCCCAGTATTTTTATTTATTTTTTACAGTTTAATTTTTTTTAATTTTAAAACTAATTTTGAGGCTGAATTTGAGTCGATAGTACTCTTTTTTAATTTAATAAATTAGCTATCTTGAAAAGTAGTAAATTTTAGAGAAAATTTAATAAATTACCATGCATTAACTCCATTATTTAATCCTCGGATAAATTGGTTGGTATTATTTTTTGTAATTCGGATTAAACGGATTTGTTAAAAATGTTGAACACCTATTTTAATTGGTAGAAAATGGAAAAATATTTTAAAGTTAAATCTCATTATTACCATTTTATGAATAAAACAAGAGCTTCTTTAAATTGTTATCTCTTTTGAATTTTTATTGACCATACGAAATTTGAAAACTATATTAGATAGCAGCCAATAAGGATGTGGGCAGATGGTAGTGCATTAAACAGATATAGGAAATAATATGGTTAATAAGCATCTACTTGGTCCTAAAGAAATTGCCACCTATATTGATCACACATTTTTAAGAGCTGAAGCTACCGAAGAAGATATTCGTAAACTTTGCAGGGAAGCCCAAAATTATAATTTTGCAGCAGTCTGTGTTAATCCCATTTATGTAAGGTTGGCTAAACAGATTTTAAATAATACTACGATTAAGGTCTGTAGTGTAGCAGGATTTCCCTTGGGTGCGCATCTGACCGAAATTAAAGCAAGAGAGGCCAATAAAGCTATTGAAGATGGTGCGGATGAAATTGACATGGTTATTCAAATTGGGGCATTAAAATCTGGAAATAACGAAAAAGTCCTTGATGATATTAAGCGAGTTACAGAAGTGTGCCATCATGGGAATGCCATTTGTAAAGTAATTATTGAAACCGCTTTTTTAACAGATGAAGAAAAAGTCCGAGCCTGCCAAATTGCTATTAAAGCCGGAGCAGATTTTGTTAAAACCTCTACTGGTTTTTCCTCAAAAGGTGCCAGCGTGGAAGATGTCCTTCTCATGAAAAAAGCTGTAGTAGGCTGCGAAGTAAAAGTAAAAGCTTCTGGAGGAATTCGTAGTTACGCCGATGCCTTAAGAATGATAGAGGCTGGCGCTTCGCGGATTGGTACCAGTGCTGGTGTTAAAATTGTGGAAGAAGCCGCTACAGTAGTCAATTCCCGTGCTGTTTAAAATTTACCTTTCTATTCCGAGGGTAACGTTTTTAGGTTAAAATCATAATAACAGATTTTGGATTTAAGTAATTTGCACTTTGATTTACATCAAAATATTGTCTTTATGATTCGCAAAATTAAATTCAATTTTAATTTCTTGATGAATTGCGCTTCATATTACACCTTTCTAAGCATGCTTGGATTTACTTATGGTAATATGTAATATATTGTTTGAAAATAAGGTCTTATGAAATGGAATTTTATTTTAATTGATATTTAAATAAAAAAAATATTGGAAGATTTATATGGTTAATGGATTATCTCTACGGCGTTTATCACAGAGACAGTCGTTAGAGAAATATCTTGATGAAATTAGTCAACTTCCTCTCCTTTCTTCACAAGAAGAGATTGAATTGACCCGCAGAATCCGTCAAGGTGACCAAAAAGCCTTACACGAGCTTGTTCAGGGAAATTTACGTTTTGTTGTAAAGGTGGCTAAAGAATATCAAAATCAAGGATTGCCATTGATCGATTTGATTAACGAAGGGAATCTTGGATTAATTAAGGCTGCCAAAAGATTTGATGAGACACGAGGATTCCGATTTATCTCATATGCGGTATGGTGGATTCGTCAGTCAATCTTACAGGCTTTAGCAGAACAGTCCAGGGTCGTTCGTCTGCCTCTAAATCGAGTAGGGCTCATAAATAAGGTAAATCAAATTACCCGGGAATTGGAACAAGAGTTTAATAGAGAGCCTACTGCTGAAGAAATTTCGAACATTTTAAAGATTTCCGATAATGATGTTGCTGAGGCATTAAATAACGGAAATTTCCATCTTTCTTTAGATCAACCTTTACGTGACTCTGAAGAAAGCAATATGAAAGACATATTGAATAACCCCAATTCTCAGATGCCGGACAGTGACCTGATCAAAGAATCCCTGAAAGAGGAAATTCGACGGGTGTTGAAAACCTTATCACCCCGCGAAGAAGCTGTAGTCAAAATGTATTTTGGAATTGATCAAAATCGTCCATTGACTCTTGAAGAGATTGGCGACCGCTTGCGATTAACTCGCGAGAGGGTAAGGCAAATCAAAGAAAGAGCTCTTGTTCGACTTAGACATCAATCACGCTCACAAAACTTGAGACTGTTTCTTTAATTCAGCTCAGGATATGTCTTTAAAAATCTTTCGCACAAATCAAATAAAAAGATGAATAATTTAATTTTTTCTTACCGATTTCTAAATATTTATGGTCTTGAATACCTACTTTAGTATCTAATTATTTAAAATAGTTTTTTGAAATTTTGATATTTTATTTTTATTTTAATATTTAATAGTATTTATATTTTTGTCACAGTTTGTATTACTTAAATTATCAGATCTTTTAAATTTTATTTGAAATAAAAAATACGGAGATCTCTGTGGTTAAGAATTTAATGACCAGTGTTTCTGGGGTAAGGGGAATTATCGGGGAAGGATTAATCCCCGAAACAATTGTAAGATATGTTTCAGCATTTGGACAGAAATTACAAGGTAGGAAGGTAGTTGTTGGTGGAGATCCGAGGATTAGCGTTAATTTCATTCGTCCTATTGTGAAAGGCACTTTGTTAGCCTGCGGTTGCGATGTAGTGGATATTGGGGTTACACCGACACCAACAGTTCAAGTAATGGTTGAGAAATTACAGGCTGCAGGAGGAATTGCCATTACCGCCAGCCACAATCCCATTGAATGGAATGGACTGAAGTTCATAGGATCGGATGGTCTCTTTCTACCAGAAAGACAGGTGTTCCAGCTTTATCAGGAAGCCGAGCTGAAACGACGGAACTACGTGAATTGGGATAAACTTGGCAAAGATTTTTTTTACGATAAAGCAGTGGATGACCATCTTCAGTTAATTTTCGATCTACCTTACATTGATTTGGATTTGATTCGCAAGAAAAAATTCAAGATTGTTCTGGATTGCGTGAATGGTGCTGGCGGTGTCATTATGCCAAAATTACTCAAACATTTAGGCTGTGAGGTAATTGAGTTAAATACTCAGCCCACCGGAATATTTGCGCACGCACCTGAACCGGTTCCACAGAATTTGGTGGATCTGGCAGTAGCCGTTAAAGAAAATAAAGCGGACCTAGGAATGGCTGTCGACCCTGATGTAGATCGTCTGGCAATGATTGCCAATGATGGAAATCCCCTGGGTGAAGAATATACTCTGGCTTTAGCAGTTAAATTTATTTTAAGTAAAAAATTAGGTTACGTGGTGGTAAATCTGTCCACCTCTCGTGTGATTGATGAAATTGTACAATATTATAATGTTTTACTGTTTAAAACCAAGGTTGGTGAAATTAATGTAGCGCAAAAGATACGTGAAGTAGGAGCCGTTGTTGGTGGAGAGGGAAACGGCGGAGTTATTTTACCTGATGTTCATTTGGGAAGAGATGCACCGGTTGGTGCAGCATTGATCTTACAAGCGCTAGCTGAATTCGATGGTACGATATCTCAGTTAAAACAAACACTTCCGCAATATTACATACTTAAAGATAAGGAAAGCATTAAAAACATTGATGCGGATAAAATTATTGAGCATTTTGCGGAAAAATTTCGCAATGAACAATTGGATTTAACCGATGGGCTACGGATTGATCGTTCAAATTCCTGGATTCATTTGCGAAAATCCAATACGGAGCCCATTGTGCGCATCATTGTGGAATCCCGGACTCCAGAAATTTCATGGCGAATATTACAGGAAGTGAAAGAAGAGATTAAAAAATTACAGGAAAAACAGTAGTAATAATGTATCTAAAGTATTTGACGCCTCTGTAAGCATTGCTTATAGAGGCGTATTTATTTTTTATTGTGATAAAAAGTTGGCTAGGAATATTATTTTCAAAAGCAAAGTGTTAGTATAAATAGACAGGATTAGACATGACAGCATACGAGATTATTGAAAAAAAGCGAGATGGATACGCACTTACTTCGCAGGAAATCCGATTTTTTGTCCAAAATTATTTAAATGGCACAATCAAAGACTATCAAATGTCTGCATTGCTTATGGCTGTTTGCATCAATGGAATGAACCATGGGGAAATTGTCGCTTTAACCAGAAGCTATATTGACTCGGGGGAAGTGGTCGATTTTTCAGGCTTGCATACCCCGGCGGTTGATAAACACAGCACCGGTGGTGTGGGTGATAAAGTTTCCATCATATTGGCTCCGTTGGCTGCATCGTTGGGAATTGCTGTACCGATGATTTCTGGACGTGGTTTGGGGCACACTGGTGGAACACTAGATAAGTTGGAATCCATACCAGGGTTTCGTACAAATCTTGATCTAAAAACCTTTAAAAAACAAGTTGAATCCATTGGTGTGGCTATGATCGGCCAGACTGACTCCATCGTCCCCGCAGATAGGAAAATTTATGCGTTACGAGATGTTACTGCAACAGTGGAATCGATACCGTTGATTGTGGCCAGTATCATGAGCAAAAAAATTGCAGAAGGTATTCAAGGTTTGGTGCTGGACATAAAATTTGGGAATGGGGCGTTTATGAAGGAAATGAAGCAGGCTGAAGCCCTGTCGAAAACGATGATTCAAATTGGCAATGATTTTGGATTGAAAACAACTGCTTATTTAACCTCGATGGAACAACCTCTTGGTTATAAAATAGGTAATTGGTTAGAAATTGTGGAGTGCATTGATTGCTTGCATGGAAAAGGACCAGAAGATATACTTGAAGTGACTTTAACCCTGACAGCAGAAATGCTTGTTCTGGGAAAGAAAGCGCCTACATTAACAGAAGCAAAAAAAATGTGTAAAGATGCCCTTTCTAATGGATGCGCATATGAGAAATTTAAGGAACTGGTTAAACAACAAGGTGGTGATATTCGTTTTATTGAAAATCCTTCTCAATACCCCCAGGCTCGTTTTCACCGAGAAATACGGTTTGACCGTAGGGGATACATTGGCAGTTTTAAGACAAGGGAAATTGGTATGGCCAATGTTTTATTAGGTGCTGGTCGCATGCGAGCGGAGGATCCGGTTGATTATCAGTCAGGTATTGTTTTAAAGAAAAAAATTGGTGATTTCGTTAAACCTGGAGATGTGGTTATGGAGGTTTTTACCAATCAAACTACTAATATAGAACTTGTTGAACGAAAATTAATGGACTCAGTTCAATGGGTTTCCCAGCCAGGTCACGCTCCAATTTTAATTGCTAAAAGAATTAGTGATATGAAAACTAAATTAAATTAGAAAAATTCCGATTTATTTAAATTAAATTAAAAAAGAGGGTGGATATATAAAATTAGCTTGATTTATCTATTTATTAAATTTAAATTTTTAAACAAAAATTAAATATTGAGGGTGCGTATCGATATTTGTTAAGGAAATTTAATTTAGTTTTTTAGTTTTTAATTTAATGAGAATAATTAGACTTATTGTAAAATTGGCCTTAACAAATAAAAATATAGCACCCTATCGATGTAACCGAATGTCGTTATGGGTGTCGAAAGAGCGCATTCGGTTTTTTATTTTTAATTTGGAGGAAAAATAATGAAATCGGTGGTTGTTTTTTTCTTATTAACACTATTTGTCCCGTTTTTGGTCATTGATGTTTTTGCGCAGGGAGAAGCTACGGTTTTGTTTCTAATGATCAATCCTGGTGCCCGGCAGGGGGGAATGGGAGAAGCTGGAGTTGCTCTGGCGGATGATGCTAATGCCATTTATTGGAATCCAGCCGGTTTAGCTTTTCAATACCGGGATCCAGAGACTGATAAAAAAGGCGAAATAACTTTAATGCATGTAAACTGGTTGCCTCAATTCAATCTAGGTGACATGTATTATGATTACGCGGCAGGTCGGTATTATATACCTGATGTGGGAACGGTTGGTTTGTCTATACAGTTTATGAATTATGGTGAAAGTATCTGGACAAGCGATACCGGTCCAGAAGAACTTGGTCGTTTTTCCAGTAACGAGACTGCTGTTACAACCAGTTATGCCCTTAAGCTAAAACAAAATCTGGGACTGGGTGTAAACCTCAAATATATTTATTCGCGTTTGTCGCCCATTAAGGTAAGTGCAGAACAGGGAAAAGGTATTGCTTCATCTTTTGCTGTCGATCTGGGTATTCTCTATCTCCCGGATTTCGCAAAAAAATTACGTTTTGGGTTGAATTTGAGTAATGTCGGTCCTAAGATTACATATATCGATAAAGCTCAGGCTGATCCTTTGCCTACCAACCTGCGTTTGGGATTCGCTTATCACATTGTGAAAAGCCAGTACAATACATTGACTTTTGTTTACGATACTAACCGACTTCTGGTGCGACGGGATAGCACTACAGTGGATAATGTCTTTAAAGCTATGTTTTATTCTACCTGGACCGAAGGCGATTTGAATTATCAACTCGAACGTTTTACTCATTCTTTTGGTTTAGAATATTGGTATACCAATTTAATTGCTCTACGGGCTGGCTTTTTCTATGAAGCTCCCAATGCAGGTGGGAGAAAATTTTATACCTTTGGTGGCGGATTACGTTATTCTATTTTTGGATTCGATTTTAGTTATATCTACGCATCGGTAGACGACCATCCTCTCTCTGATACCATGCGTTTCTCCCTTGATATAAAATTCTAAGTAAGTTCATAAGACTCCCTGTGAAAGAACGGGGAGTCTTAATAATCTTCTCGACACTTGAAATGGAAATTGGAAAAAATTAGATGAGACGATTGCTTGCCGTAATCCTTTTTTTGATTGCCTGCCTTTTCATTGCTTATCCCTCCATATTATTTTCTTCAACACCAGATACCATACGGGTTTTGGCCATTCGAGTGGAATTTCAAACGGATGATGCAAAAACGACTACCGGAAATGGAAAATTTGATCTTACTAAACCTTCTGGTTTGTATCAAATTGATCCTCCCCCGCACAATCGGAGTTATTTTCAAGACCATTTACTCTTTCTGAAAAATTATTTCTGGAGGGTCTCCCACGGCAGAGTGATCATTGAGGGCGATGTTTTCCCCTTAGAGCAGGACGGGGCTTACCAGTTAGACCAGCCCATGATGGCTTATAATCCAAATACCACACCTGAAGCAAATAACAGAGCCCTGGCCAATTTGTTCAAAGATGCCATTTTAAAGGCAGATCAGGATCCGACGATTGATTTTAGCCAGTACCAGAGTTTTATCATTTTTCATGCCGGTGTGGGGAAGGACATCGATCTGGGTTTCGATGAAACACCTCAGGATATTCCCTCGCTTTTTATTAACTCTCAATTTTTGCAAAATTATTTAGGGGAGTCCTCTATTATAGTAGATGATAGTATTGAAATACCTGGTGGAATAATTGTACCTGAAACAGAAAGCCAGGATGGATTTGAATTTGGACTGAATGGTTTATTAGTTTCGAATTTTGGTACTCAACTGGGATGGCCCGATCTTTTCAGTCCCGATACCCGGCGTCCGGGAATCGGTAAGTTTGGTTTAATGGATGTCGGTTTGTTCAATGGAGATGGATTGTTACCCGCTATTCCTTGTGCCTGGACCCGAATATATGCCGGTTGGGAGACACCCATCAATATCTATTATGCGGCAAATGATGAATTTACTTTACACTTCCCTCTGTCCAGACAACCCGAGCGGGTGTATCGAGTTCCTATTAACGAGGATGAATATTTTTTGATCGAAAACCGCTATGCTGGTCCGCTCAATCTGGATAGTCTCCGGATGGAACTATCCAGGGGCCGAGATAATCCTGCAAATGTAAAAGAAGTCCTTTTAACATATTATGCTGATCAGGTAACCTTTAGCGACAGCACGGGTGTTTTAGTGGATGTTAAAAATCCGGATATTGGCCTGTCAGGAAGCGGTGCTTTAATCTGGCACATTGATGAGAGCATTATCCGGCAAAACCTTGGTGCGAACCGCATAAATGCAGACTCAAGGCATCGCGGTGTGGATTTGGAGGAAGCTGATGGTTCCCAGGACATCGGACAGGAGTTTGATTTTTTAAGTGCTGGAGCTGGATCGGAGAATGGATGGGTGCTGGATATGTGGTATGCAGGCAACACAGCGCCTTTATTCAAGAATAAATTCGATCCTAACAGCGTACCGAATAGCCGTAGTTATTATAATCGGGCTAATAGCCATATCGCTATATATGATTTTTCCCGACCGGATTCAATTATGACTTTCCGGGTTTCACTCAACATTTTTCAACAGGGATTCCCGCGCAAGATTGAACCGGAAATCTATGGCCGGGTAACCTCAATGAAAACAACTGACCTGAATTTTGACGGAAAAGGAGAGGTTGTATTAACCACGAGTAAGGGGAAAATTATTATCGTATCATCATCACAGGAATCTTTTGTTAAGCCGGATGCTTCTTTGATAATAGAATCGAATCAAAATCTGATTACCCCACCAGTTCTATTTGATTTTCCAACGGCGTCCGGTATTTCACGCAAAGCATTAATCGCACTAGCTGACGATGGAATGGTGCATGGCTATCTCTTTTCATCGGATTTTCAACTAGATACGCTCTTTAACTATCGATGTGAGAGTTCCATTTCTACACCTCCCATTGCCTGCATGGTCGGAGCGGAAGTACAGGTTTATTGGGGATGCACAGATGGTTCTCTTTTCCTATTAGTTTTGAATGGTAACGAGTATAGTGTTCAGAGGTTATATAAATATAATGAGCCAATACGGTTTATCCATTTCTGGAATGGAGATGGGATTACAGGAGAAGTGGATAAGGAAAGTTTATCGCTGTTAGTTGTTACAGATTCGGGTAAATTCTACAAAAATGAACAAATTTTAGGTAGAAAGCCTTTACCATTGAACCGTCCTGCTGGTTTTATACCGGCTGCTGCTGTTACATCTGATGGACAATTTATCCTCTACAAAGAGGATTTTGCTTTTTATGGAGTGAATTTAGATTTTCCTGAATCGGGATTATTTCCATTTACCTCACCTTTGATTGCCTTTCCTTCTGATAAATTGGGTTTGAATTTTCCCACTTATATTGTGGCTGGAAAAAACAGACTATTCTGTTATAATTCAAATTTCACACTTTATGAGAATTTTCCGGTGCAAATCTATCGACCTGACAAAAATGCAAATCTCAAACTCTCTCCTTTATTAGGACAATTTTGGGGTGCCGGTTCTCAGGAAGCTTATGGTATCGTTGTGACAGATCCCGCTGGATTAATTGATGGGTATGGATTTGATGGCGAGAGATTAGTCAATTTTCCTTTAGCAGTGGGAGATTCTATAAAAGTCACCCCGGTGCTACTGGATTTTGACGGTGATGGCGATGTAGAAATCTCAGCTATTACACAGAGTGGTGTATTTTACATGTGGGATTTGCCATCGTCTTATCTTAAATGGGGGTGGAATCAACTCTATTATGATGAATTAAATAGTAATTGGATGATTGTACCTCAAGAATTTTTACCTGATGAACCGCTTCATATTAATACTGCAACTCAATTGCTGCCCGCAGAGAAAGTATATAACTGGCCCAATCCTAATATCGAAAATTTTACTTTTATTCGATATTACCTGGGAGATCGAGCAGATGTTTCGGTTAAAATATTTGATTTGGCAGGCGATTTAATTGACGAATTTCCGGGGCCAGGCGAACCTTTTAAAGATAATGAAGTCCGATGGGATTTAACCAACGTGCAGAGCGGTGTGTATTTGGCTAGAATTGAAGCCAATAATGGAATTAAAAAAGAAGTACGAATTATTAAAATTGCCGTTGTGAAATGATAAAAGCTGTGAGAATAATTAAAAAAAGAAATATTTTTTATTTTTTATTTTTTATTTTTTTATTCTTTACTTGTTCATATGCCCAGATAGATTTTGCCTATCATCCAGAGTTGAAATGGCAAACCATAGAGACAGAACATTTTCGAGTGCATTACCACCAGGGAACCGCTCGAACGGCCAATTTAGTGGCACAAATTGCCGAAGAAATCTATCCACATATTACTGGTCTCTACCAGTATGAGCCTCCAGATAAAACCGATTTCATCATTCGAGATACTGACGATTATGCCAACGGCGGAGCCTACTTTTTTGACAATAAAGTTGAAATCTGGTCGGAAAATCTGGATTACATTCTTCGTGGTACGCACAACTGGTTGCGCGATGTGGTAACGCACGAGTTCACCCACATCATTTCTATGGGCAAAGCGCTAAAGTTTGGTCAGCATGTTCCCGCCGGTTGGTTCCAGATTTTTGGTTACGAAGAAGAACGCCGCAATGATGTAGTGCGCGGATTTCCCGATGTTCTGGTATCGTATCCGGTGTTGGGGGTAACTGTACCAGCCTGGTTTGCGGAAGGAGTGGCTCAATTTCAGTCAAACAGTAAAAGATACGATTATCGTGATTCGCATCGCGAAATGATTTTACGCGACCGGGTGATGACCCATCACTTGTTAGATTTAAAGCAAATGGGGGTGTTTGGAAAAAACAGTATTGGAAATGAATCATCCTACAATCAAGGATTTGCATTTGTCAAATTTCTGGCAAAAACTTTTGGCGATAGCATATTGAAGGACCTGGTTCATCAAGCTTCGTCACCCCTGACCATAACTTTCGAAGGGGTAATGGAAAAAGTTACTGGCTTACCAGCCGATAGCCTTTATCAACAATGGAAAAAATATTTAGAAGATACTTACTCCCACCGTTTGAAAGTTATTCAACAACACCTCAAAACTGGCCAGCCCATAGAAGATGAAGGTATTGGAAATATCCATCCCATCTTTTCGCCTGATGGGACAAAGCTTGCCTATATTGAGGGTAAATCGGATTATTTATCGGTAAATACCCTTATTGTTAAGAACCTTAAGACGGGGAAGAAAAGAACTCTGGTCGGTCCGATTTCTTCTTCGTTAAGCTGGTCTCCTGATGGTCGTTTCCTGGTATATTCTCGCCATATTGCCTCGCCTCCTTATTATAATTATTTCAATGATATTTTTATTTATGATACTAAACGACACCGGGAATTTCGGATAACTCGGCGGATGCGCGCCCGGAATCCCGACTGGTCTCATGACGGCAAACGCATTGCTTATGTTGTCCATAGCGATGGAATCACTAACCTTTTTATTCAAGAATTGGAAGAGTTGATTTACCTGAAAAAGAAGGAAAAATGGCAGACCTGGTATTACGATTTAAATAAACATCACCTGGTTCCCAATATTCCACCAGAGTATAAAAAGAACTGGGAATTATATTACCGTAAAGTTGAATTTTGGGGTAAAGGAATTCAGCAATTAACCCACTTTACAAATGGCAGGCAAATTTATCATCCACGCTGGTCACCTGATGACCAGTATCTTATTTTTGATACGTCCATTGATTATGGTCGGGATATTGCTCGCATTACAGCTAATGGTGGTGAATTTCAATTTATACTAAATGCTCCTTATGATGAACGATATCCGGTATTTAGCCCTGAGGGAGATGAAATCTTTTTTGCATGTGATAAAACAGGCATTTTCAATATTTATTCCTATAATCTCAAAACAGGTGAAATGCAGGCTCATACCAATGTCATCGGCGGAGCTTTCATGCCTACCGTGAATCAGAAGAACGATCTGGTGTATTCGCTCTATATAAATCAAGGTTATAAAATTTATCAGATCAAGAAAATCAATGAGTTGCCAGCAGAACATCTGGAATATTTGGAAAATTATGAGTCACAAATCCCCAGAATTACTGCGGATGGTAGCCATGTGAATCTCTTACCCGCAAGACCATATAGTCGTCGCTTTGGACCTGTGGCTGTCTGGCCAAGGTTTCTCCTGGATTATGGTACCATAAAACCGGGATTTTACGTATCATCTACTGAAATTCTAGATCAGATGCTTTTCTTCGGCGGATTTGATGTGAATGCTGCCAGAGAGTATAACCTGTTCAGTCTATTTGAATTTCGGTTATGGAGACCTGCGAAAATTTTATTGAATTTTTATAATCAAACGGCCAAGGTCGAAGATGATTACTTCGATCCGGATTCATTTACTGTTTCCTCTGATAAAATAAAAGTTAATTTTAACCTGATGGAGGTAGAGGTTGGATTGACTACGCGGTTCAGAAATTATTTGGATGTAAAATTATTATATAGTTATAGTCTTTATCGTGCCAAAATAGGTACTTTTGCTTTCCGTGAGTTAGCCAATCCGGATCAGATTATCGTTTCCCCCAATATTCGTTATACTTATCTAAAAGGGCACTCGCTTTCTTTATCTTTGAAGCGACAAAAGGTTTTCCCGGAAATAGACAGTGGAATTAATCCGCGTAAAGGTTATTATTTCTTTTTCAAATATACGCGAGAATGGAACAAATTTCTTGATGATTTTGCTACCGATCGGGTTATTGGTCTGGAAATTTTTAAGAAATATTATTACAATAGTATTGAATTTGACATAGAGCAATATCTACCTTTGCCAGGTACAAAACATCATTCTTTCAACCTGCGATTGCAAGGCGGATATATTGACCAGCCTGTGGATGATTTCTTTAATTTTTTTGCCGGTAGCTTGATCGGACTAAAGGGTTATCCCTATTACAGCATCGAAGGCCGCAAAATGGTTATTGGTAGCTTAACTTACCGATTCCCCTTGGCTCGAAATATTAATTTGCAAATTTTTAACTGGTATTTGGATAAAATTTACCTGGGCGGTTTCTATCAGTACGGAGATGCCTGGAATGACGGAGGTCCACAATGGAAAAATTTCAAATCTGATGTGGGTGTTCAACTGCGATTAGAAACTTTTTCATGGTATATGCCTTCGCCTATCCGAATTTTCTTTGAAGCAGCCTATCCGCTTAAGGAACATCAGAATAAAGAAATCCAATATAAACAAGAATGGAAATTTTATTTAGGTGTACTATTCGATTTCGATTTGAGGCTTGATAAAATCATGAGGCCATTCAGATGAGACTTTGTTTGAATTCCATCTTACTCAGCCTGGTGCTCATTACTTTTGTGTTCGCACAAACGCTTTTCAAGTGGGGGAATGAGGAACTCATCGTTCGTCGCATGCAACTGCGACAACAAGCTCAGTCAAACCAAAATAAGGAAGCTGCGGATTGGTCAGGAGAGAGCAGTCCCCACCGTTCAGTTAAGAAAGCGGTTTTATTCTCTCTGGTAATTCCGGGGAGTGGTCAGGTTTATGCACAATCATATATTAAGGGAATGGTTTTTCTGGCTGTGGAATTAACTGCATGGGCTTTAAATATTTCCTATAATAGGAAAGGAGATAATAAGGATACCGAATTCAGGACATATGCCGATGAACACTGGAGTGAGTATCGTTATTGGTCTTATGTTGCGTATCGCGCTGCAACAGACCTGGATGAGCCACCATTTTCCCTGGAAGAATTGCAACAACAAATATTTCCAGATGGAAGGATCTGGTATTTAATCCCGGAAAACCAATACACCCCTGATGTAGTGCAACAGTTACGCGAGATTGAAAATCTGATGCATGATTTCAGTCATCGGTTACCAGGAACAAAAACCCAACAGTATTACGAAATGATTGGCAAGTATCCGGCACAATTTGGCTATGCCTGGGATGATGCCAGTTTTAATCAAAGATATAGCGGTTATACGGGACAGTACACGGCACGGAATAAATTTTATATGGACATGCGGGACGAAGCCAACCACTTTTACAAAATCGCCGGATATGGCGCCATGACTGCACTGGTAAACCATGTCATTGCGGCAATCGATGCTGGTTTTACTGCCCGAAAGTTCAATCGCATACATTCTGTAAAAGTAAGGATGAATTATAAGAACAAATTGTATAAAGGTGAATCCCTGAATATGTTGGGTCTGGCTCTTCACTGGTGACGTCGCTGAGATTACTGTTTTTCGTTTAATGTAATAAAATTTTACGTTTATTAAAAAACAAAGCCATTTAGTTTTTTAGTTAACATTTACATGGTTATTGAATGATGAAAATAAAATACCTGATATGGATTGTGTTGTTAGCAGTATTGTGTGAAGTTTCAAAGGTAAGTGCAGACTCACCAAAAAAATTAGCGTTGCCAGGGGATGGAGCAACTATCCATGAACAGAAGACTACCCCTAAAAAATCTTATGTACTACTATCGCTCATCTTACCCGGTACGGGTGAATGGTTCATTGGGAGTAAGAGTACTGCGAAATTTTTCTGGGGAACGGAGGTTGGGCTCTGGGCCACTTATTTGGGAATAAAAGCCTATACCAATATTTTGCAAGAGGATTTTAAAAGTTTTGCAGCAGTCCACGCCGGCGTTTATACCGCTAACAAAACGGATCAATTTTGGATAGATGTGGGCAACTCATCTGATATTTATACTTTTAATGAAAAGAAGCGAGTTGAACGAAACCTGGGTGCTACCTACGAAGAAACAAAGGAGAATGTGTGGGTTTGGGATTCAGATGAACACCGGGCGCAGTTCAATGAAATACGGTTCAAACAACATAATTGGAAGCAACGCCTGAATATTGCTATTGCCGGGCTGATCTTAAACCGTATAATT
Organism: uncultured Calditrichaceae bacterium; assembly: GCA_964387645.1. GTDB lineage: Bacteria > Calditrichota > Calditrichia > RBG-13-44-9 > RBG-13-44-9 > CAYLYM01. Next base: position 16,698 of record CAYLYM010000060.1, read on the forward strand.
AGTGCTGTGGATGTAATCCGCTTGATTCGTAAAGCACAAAAAAGTGAGAAAAAACAACATTCCCGTTTATACTTCGATTATATTCACAATCCTATTCATGGACAAACGTATCGATTGAATTTTAAAGTGTACTGGTAAAACAGAGCATGAATTAAGATGAAGAAGACAGTATTAATTACAGGAAGTTCTGGTTTTTTAGGCCGGTATTTAATAAAATTTGCACCGTCCCAGGTTGATTGTTTGATTGCTCAATTCCGCACAAAACCTCCCAGAAGTTATGGGCGAAAAGTTCAGTACCTGCCCCTGGATTTTCTCGATAAAAACTGGGACGAACTGAAGAAGTTGCATCCACATGTGGTCATTCATACTGCGGCCTTGGCTTCCATAGACGAATGCGAAATCCAGCCGGAATTATCCTGGCAGGTGAATGTTGAGGTCACCAGGCGTCTGGTTGACCTTGCTAATCAATGGCAGGCACGCTTCATTTTTCTTTCTTCCGATGTTGTTTTCGACGGTGAAAAAGGGAATTATCTGGAATCCGATATCCCAAATCCACAAAATAAATATGCAGAAGCTAAAGTTGAAGCTGAGAAATATATTCTTAATAATCATGAGGATGCAGTGGTAGTGCGTCCCGGTATTTTTTATGGCCTGGCACTCAACGGCCGACCCTCTTTTACTGAAACGATTCTGAAAAATTTACATGCAGGGAAGCAGGTTTATCTTTTTACCGACCAGTTTCGTTCGCCTATTTTGGTGAATAATCTTGCCGTGGCTTTGTGGGAATTAGCGCAATTGGATTTTAGGGGAATTATTAATGTTGCAGGTCCACAACGTGTAAGCCGTATACAAATGGGAGAACTTCTCTGCAATATGTTTAAATTTGATAAAAGTCTTCTGATTCCCATCCGCTCCGATGAGGCCAATTTGATTGCCCGACGTCCTTTAGATTGTTCTCTGGACATTTCTTTGGCACAAAAAATACTCAAAACAACATTTGTCGATTGCAGGACAGGTTTCAGTATTGCTTATCAGTGAAAACTAAAATTGGACCATCTGGCGAAGTTGTTCTACCCGCTCCTCAATATCCTTTCTTTGAATAACTTTCAATTTGTCAAAACTATATGATTCTACATTGAATGAAGCGATTGTAGTACCGTAAATCACTGCCCGTCGTAAATCCATTTTGTTAAAACTTTTACATTCTGCCAGATAACCCAGAAAACCTCCTGCAAATGAATCACCCGCACCTGTAGGGTCGACAACTTTTTCCACCGGAAAAGCTGGAGCAATAAAATAATCATCTTTGGTTACTAATACCGAACCATGTTCTCCTTTTTTTATGACAATCGCTTTTGGGCCTTGATACAGGAGTGACCGCGCCGCCTGCAAAATGGATGGAATTCCAGTTAATTCGCAAATTTCTTCATCGTTCAAAATTATTATATCAACAAGTTTAATGAGCTTATCCAGAGACTGGCGTTTACTGCTTATCCAAAAATTCATGGTGTCCAGGACAGTGAGCCTGGGTCGGTGGATATTTCTGAGTACTTCTAATTGTAATTCCGGGTCGATATTGGCCAGAAAAACGAACTGGCTATCTCGGTAACTTTCCGGAATTTCCGGATTAAAATTTTCAAAAACGTTGAGGTGGGTATAAATGGTATCCCGTAAATTCATATTTGAATGATAACGACCTCCCCAACGGAATGTTTTACCTTTTTCTATTTTGAGTCCATCAAGATTTACTTGCCTTTTTTTTAGAAAATCCAGCAAAGATAGGTTAAAATCCTGACCTACAACTCCAACCATGTTAACCGGCGCAAAAAAGCTTGCAGCAGAACTAAAATAAAGCGCAGAACCGCCAGGTGAATTTGTCACCTTCCCAAAAGGGGTTTCTACATCATCTAACGCAATCGATCCCACGACTAAAATGGACATCTTTTTCTCTCCTAATTTACTGTATTCGCCACGTTTACGTAACGAATGGATTTAATCTATCTGTAATTCCTCGTCAACATCCAAATTCCCAATTATTTAGAAATAAACGATTTCCTTATTAAAATTTAAACTTTCCTTTTGTCCAAATTGCATCTATCCTTGAACAGGAATGTGATAAAATAAAATTTAAATTTATTTTGATTTTCTAAACCTGGACTTGAAGGTTAGACTTTGGTAAAAAATAAAAAAATTTGTTTTTTGTTTTTCCATAATTGTTTTTCATAATCTAAGTGCAATCGTGTCGGTTAAAAGCAATACGAAGATTCTTTTCTGTTTTTTTTGCATTTGTCAAATTTTTTTACCAAAGAATGAGTAAGCTATCAGTATTTTTCACATTCGCTCTGGTGCTGCAATTCCTAAAATTTTAAACCCGTTAGCCAACACTATTTTGGTGGCTAAGCATAATCCTAAACGGGCTTCGGTTAACTCTTTATCATCTGAGAGCACCCAACATTCTGTGTAAAATTTATGGAAAGAACTTGAAACTTCCGACAGGTATTGGGTTAACAGGTGCGGCGTATAATCGGAGGCACACCTGGCAACCAATTTCGGGAATTCCATTAATTTCTTTATCAATTGAAATTCGTATGGACTAACCAATCTTTTGAGATTTTCTGGATTCTGGTAACTTACGCCTTTCTCTTTGGCATTTCGCAAGATACTGCAAATTCTGGCGTGGGCATATTGATTGTAGTAAACTGGATTTTCATCGGATTGGGTTTTGGCCAGAGTCAGGTCAAAGTTAAGGTGACTATCCATACTGCGCATTAAAAAAAACCAGCGGGTAACATCCACTCCAACTTCATCCATTAGCTCGTCAAGTGTGATAAAGTTGGCCTTTCGAGTGGACATTTTCACCTTCTCTTCTCCTTCGTAAAGGGTAACAAATTGATGAATAAGCACCTTTACTTTGGAATCATCGTATCCCAGTGCTCTGACACCAGCTAAAACATCTGGATAAGTGGCAATATGATCTGCGCCAAAAAGATCAATAATCAGGTCAAAACCACGGTCAAACTTTGTCCGATGGTAAGCAATATCGGGTAGTCGGTAAGTGGGTTCGCCACTACTCTTAATAATCACCCGGTCTTGTTCCTGTCCAAAGGCTGTTGTGCGAAACCAAATTGCTCCATCTTTTTCGTAAGCCAGCCCCTTTTTCTTGAATATCTGGACAACCTCGTCGATGTCGCCGTTAGTGTATAAATCTTTTTCGTTAAAGTAAACATCAAATGTAATACCCAATCGCTTCAGGGTATTTTTAATATCCTCAAAAATCAACTTTTCGGCAGTGTCTTTAAAAATATCGGAATTGCTGGAATTTCGCAAAGTATCCCCGTATTCATCGAATAAATGATGGGCGATATCCTGGATGTATTCTCCCTGGTAATAGTCTTCAGGAAACTCTATTTTTTCACCTAAAAGTTCCAGATAGCGTAGCCTTACTGATTCTCCCAGTACGCGCATTTGTCTTCCGGCGTTGTTAAAATAATATTCTCGTGTGACATCATAACCCATCCACTCCAATAAATTAGCAATAGTGTCTCCCAATACGGCCTGACGTCCATGGCCTATGGTTAAAGGTCCAGTAGGATTTGCACTTACAAATTCTACCTGGGCTTTTTTACCCTGGCCGATAGTTTGGCGGCCAAAATTGGCTCCTTCTTCCAAAATATCTTTAACCAGGTGTTGCAAAAAGCTCGGGGCAAAAAAGAAGTTAATGAATCCAGGACCGGCTATCTCAACTTTACTTATCCACTGAGAATCTAACACAATGTTTTGTACAATGTTTTGAGCGATTACTCTGGGATTCTTTTTCAAGGTGCTGGCAAGTTGCATGGCTAAGTTGACACTGAGATCGCCGTGTGCTTCCTGCTTTGGCGTATCGAACGAAATGTCGTTTATCGGATAAGATAATTTTTCTAAAGCCGCTTTAATCTTCTGCCTTAAATAAGATTCGATCTGAAACATCTTCCTCCAACCGTGTTATTTTTGCATCACCCCACAGCTTTTCAAGGGCGTAAAATTCTCGTGTTTCGGGTTTAAAAACATGTACAACCACTTCTACATAATCTAATAATACCCAACTTAAGTGTTGCAAGCCTTCTTCATGCCAGGGACGTATACCTTCTTTCCTCAATTCTTCATATAAATAATCGTAAATTGCTTTGACATGCAGTTCTGATTCACCAGTAATGATCACAAAGTAATCTGTAATGTCGGTGAGTTTTCGTAAGTCCAGAATTGTAATATCTTTACCTTTCTTTTCCCAGGCCAACCTGGCAATTTTCTCGGCTAAACTTGCAGCGTTCAATCTTATTCCTTCTGTTGTTTGAATGGTTTCAGTTTTTTATAATCGGCACCAATTATTACTGAGGCTGCCAGTTGTTTTTTATTATTTTTTTCTACCGATATATGTGATTCATCGATTCCTAAAATTTGTGCTATTTTTAAAGCATCGGTTCTGTTATTTTCCCAACCAATTACACGGGAAAATTTCTCATTAAAATTCTTATAATTGCCCATGTAAACAACATCCAGATTATTTTTACGGCAAAATTCTGTGGTTTTCAGCGCAATGCCATCTATTCCACACCCGTTCAAAACCTCAATTTGTATTTTTTGCTTAACCGGCCGAATTTTGTGTGATTCCTTTTTTTCTGCAGAAATGTCTAAAGGAACTTGTTCTTGAGAAACAGACAATGTAGTAGAAGGCTGAGATTGGAATTCTGGAATATTTTGAGGACTTTTGGAATTGAAAAATTGTTTAATGTCGAGAAGATTGAATGACTGGGTAACTAAAATAACAATAAGGAGAATAAATAAAAAATAAAAAACTGACCGAATATATGATGTCTTCCAAAAATTTTTAGATTTTCCACGGCCTGTTTTTAAAGATTCATAGATAAACTTCCGAATAGTCTTATTTGAAAGATCTCGCCTGACTCTTCTAGCCAATCTGGAGTATCTCCTTATAATGCAGCATTATAGTTATCTGTCAATCCTTTCAACGCGAAACGGATTTAGTTCGAAGTAAGAATCAAAAAATCCGGGGGTATAATCATAGTAGTTTCCAGGATAATAATAACCTGGTCTCACATCGAGACCCAGTTTAATTAAAGTATTTTCTGTAGGACGATAAAATAATTCAGCACCACCAAAGAATTTGGTATTACTTAATGCTGAATTATCAAATGTGTTGTACGGTGAGTTCGCAATACCTAAATTTAAACGTAACAAAAGCGGATCGCTAATACGGTAATTAATCGTATTCATGTATGTATTTAACATCATATTATGCTTTCCCATGGTCATAAACGACATGGAAAAACTATGTTGCATGGTCATTTTGTCTGGATTCAAAAAGCCAAAGATAAAATTTGTCGTAGGCTTGGCTATCGCTTTAGATAATGGAGGCAATTTCGCTTGATTCTTGAATTGAGCAAAACTTAAAGAGGATAGCATTATAACCAAAATAAATACTACTAACTTTTTCATATCAATGCCTCCTTTTTGGTTCCTTCTCTTTACCTTAACAGATAAAGACTTTAAATGTTCCCTTAAAATTTAAATAATTATCTTTTTAAAATAAAGATTTATTTTGGGATTATTTTGTGCTAAAAATAAGTAGAAACGTATCAATTTGAATGTAGTTTATTTTTCTATTTGTTTGAGAAAATAAATATCTTTTCCTGGTGCTTCATTTTGGCCATTTTTAACATTATTTGAGTTTACTCTAAGAAGAATTTTCTATCATCTACTTAATCTGGAGGAGAGATTTTAAACTTTTAAAAAATTTAGAGGTTATTCATTCTCCTCAGATTAACAGTTTGCGTAGATTGCCGGTGTTAAGTCAACTAGTGTATAAAATATAATAACTCCTTTCAATTCATTTTGTTGATTTCTTTTGCAAAATTCTTTTACTTTATAGAAAAATAGTTGATGAAAAAAAATAGTTTTATTGAGTAAATTGATTCCATTTAAATATTGATAATATGGCTTTGCTATGATTTTGTACAAGCATCTACTTTTTCATAGATATGGAAGCACAAATGTTAAGCGCAAAGTAGTTAGTATACTGAACATTAGCTGGCTTTTATTTTAAAAAATTGTCCAATTTTGTTAATTGGTTATAAAGATGAAATTATTGATCGTTTTAAAAGTGTTATAGAGAACAATCAATATAAGGAGATAAGTAGGATGCATATTCAATTAGATCGAGAAAATTTTGACTCCCTGACTACATCGTTGCTGATCGTTCCGGTCTTTTCTGACCAGAAACGTTTTCCTGGTGGATTGGCATTTTTAAAGGAGCATATTCATCCTGCAATCGAGGAGATTATGAATAAACCAGGATTCGAAGCGAAATTGAACCAGAAACGCTGGGTGGATACAACATACTCTGGATATCCGACAGTGTGTCTACTGGGTGCGGGTAAAATTAACGAATGGGATATGGAAAAAGCACGGCAATTGTGGGGAGAGGCAATTCAGGCAGCGAAAGCACTGAAAGTGAAAGATTTAGCGATTTATTGGGATGGAGAATTTCCTTGCCCTGGTGATTACTCATTGTTTATTCCTGAGGTAACGTCAGCCCTGTATACTGCTAATTTTCGGTTTACAGAATTTCAAACCAAACGGGAAGATTTACCACCTTCCGTAGAGAAAGTGCATTTCCTTTTTCCCAATGCTGAAAAGAATACCGAATCTTTAATCCGGAATGGGCAACATCTGGGGAATAGCGTAAATTTAGCGCGGCGTTTGACAGAAATTCCTTCGAATCAGCTCTACCCAGAAAAATTTGTAGAGGAGATAAATAACTTATCTGAACAATTTGGATGGGAAACCGAAGTT
>CAYLYM010000061.1:0-23214 GCA_964387645.1 uncultured Calditrichaceae bacterium
ATAAAATTGAAATAAAAATCACATAATGAATTTTTACCATGAATATCCTTTTTGTCTTTTAGTTTTGCATTGAATATTTTTCATTTACTTAGAAAAGTAATAGATTAATATTACCCGTTGTTCTAATAAAAAAGGAGATTGGCATTGGCATTATATTTCCTTAAATTGAGATTGGTAAGATTAACAAAAACAAGGAATAATGCCATGCACAATCTCCGTAATAAGGAGACAAAATTTTTATGATTGTCAAACATTATTTAATTTAATTTAATTCGCACAACGGGTTAATAAAATAAAAATTTTAATTTTTAAAGTTCTTTGTTTAAAATAGAAAGATTCAATAAGATTGCGCCCAAACCGTTTATTTTCTGATTATCTTTTTACTGCTGCATGTTTGTATTAAATCAAAAATATACCAGACCCACTCAATATCTAACTATTAAAAGTTGGGTGTTGCATAATGGGTATTTTGCTGTTTACTTGGACTTCAAATATTTAACTATTTTATTTTGCTCGAATGATTACGGTTACTATAGGTGTTTTGTGAGTGAAATTTACATTAAAAATCTGCTTATCTGATAAAAAGTATTCTAAAGTATTTTCAACTAAATCATTATTTATAAAGATATTTGTATGGGAAAGCGGATATTTATCAGGATACCATTTTATCAAGAGCTCCCCTTTTTCACCCACTTCTCCTTTCATTTTGGCGTAAAGACTTTGTTCCTGAGAATTCCATTCAGCTAAAACCAACCTGGTCTTCGAGGCCAATATGTAAGGATTATCATCAAAATCAGGTTTAAAATCAAAGTAATAATCCAATCCTATCCCCCAGTCCTTACTTCCTAAATATGAGTAGGTATATGGCGCTGTCATATCTTCAAGAAAAAAAGAAGTAAATATAATCGTCCATGGTGCCTTTTTTCCTTTTTGTTGATGAAGTATCTGATCAATCGGTCCATCACCTTTTGGATTGTGCCGAAGATGGGTAACAAAAAATGGATATTTATCATCATAACATTGATAAGCCATCATCGTTTGTATAAGCACTTTGTAGTACTTTGCATAAAAAGGGTCTTCAGTTAATATAGATAAATATGGAAAACATCGGTTAGTACAAATATACCAGGGTACGGAATATTCCTGCCAAAAATATTGTTCAGGAGCCATTCCTTTTGTTGGATAGATAAAACCTGGCATATTTATTGGCATTCGTGTTAACCAACCGTACCACGCTACATCTTTTGCCCATTGCAAATATCGCTGTTTCTTAGTTTCCATATATCTTTTGGCACAATAAGCAGCAAAAGTAAACACATCAACCCCATCATGATTCTTAAATTGTGGTCCTCCTGGCCTAAACGAACAATCATCATCTGTGCCGCTATACCATTCATTGATTCGAGCAAATGTCTCATATGTCCATTTCTCCAGAATCTCTCGTGCTCGATCGTATCTTTTGTCCTTTGTTACCTGATAAAAATAATCTAATGCTATCAGAGACCACGGTGCCTGCGACCCTATATGAGTATATTTACCCTCTTTGTTATAAGTGTGGCCCAAAAGCCCGTCAGTTTCCACTCTTTCAACTATCCAATTTATAGCTTTTAATGCCGATTCTTTCCATTTTTTGTTAGCTACCCCTTCAAAATTTTTTCTTTCAAGATAAAGTCGATAAAGACTATGAGCACCAATAGATACCATCCAGGGTGAATAAATATATCCATGAGGTTCCATCCATGTTTTATGTGTGGTACCATATTTATTTTCTCTCACCTTCCATACAAGAGGCACTGCTCCATTATCGATTTGACTAGATACAAAAAAGTCTGCCATTTCAATAGCTCGTTCCTTTGCCCAATTTTCTTCAGGATGATTTTCCCAGTATTTATAAAACAAATATGCTAATTGAGCACCTACTCCTACCCACACGAATGGATATGCAAAACGAGTAGCCTCTTCATCAGAATTAGACCAGGCATGTCCTCGATATCCCTTTCCAGGAACATAAACATTATTTACTGGTGCATTTTTATAAGCACGCATAAGAGCCGAAATTGAATCTTTTATTTTTCGACGAACCGGCGATGAAATATCAAATCCACTTTCTTCCATATAACTTCGAATACAATCAGCTTGTGTTTCTGCTACTGAAACAACAAAATGGATAGTGTAAGGACCGTGACCATAATACCAACTATTATAAGGGAAATATATTTTCATGGGCAGTTCAGGATTCATTGTATCATATTCAAATCTACCTTTAGTATAATCCTGACCTTTGAGGTAATATCCAACACCCACGAAATAATTTTTACCTTTTAATCTTTCACACCCAAACATAAACGGAACTGTTCCTAAATTTGGTAATATCACCCACCTACCTTGAAAGGGACTTCTGACTGGTTGCTTAAAAGGATATGACACAAAATCCATTTTAGAGTGAAAAAAAGGTATTGCAATATACAACGGATGGTCTGGCGTAATAATTCTTTTATGTGAAACTGTAAATTCAATATTAAATGCCGTATTTTTATTTGATAAAGTAATAGTAACCTCAAAATCTGTATTCGTCGCTCCAGTAGGTACTACACCTATTTTGCCATAGAATTTAATAATACCACGTTGAGGGGTATTCTCAATAATTTCATAACGTGTCGCCTTGTAAGGATCCCATACATAATGATTATCAGAATGTGCAAACACTGTATCCAATCCACCTAATTGGGTATCGTTGAGATAAAATGACCCAAGACCATATTGGCCATCTTTATGGTAAATATCTAAACGACATCCAAGTGAATTTTTTAAAGAAATAGAATTTCCACAAACCGATATAATGTTATTTCTACCTTTAACTTCATTTAAAATACTATTTTCTACATTCGATACCTCCCCAATTAGATTTACGCTTATCAAATGCAAAATAATAATAAAATAAATTATATTCTTAAATCCTAGATATGATGATCCAGTAGAAAATTTCTTTCGAAAAAACATTTTCCCCCCTTGTTTTATTTTATTATCCTTGCAAAAAATTTTTTAATAAATTTTTCAGTTTATCATTCTCTGACATTGTCAACGTAATTTGCTAATTATTAATTTTAGAACTAGATTATTTTTTATTTATTCAAAAACCGGAAAATCATTAACTCTTTTTACCCCCTCATTTATTGGTGGTGTCGTTACATCAAGCTCGCCATTCACTTCAATTTTAAAAGAATACGCAACTTCGCATGGTTTTTTAGATGGAAATTTAATGAAAAAGGATTTTTCATCTTGTTTCCAATAAATTTTTTCGTCGCAGCCAAGCATAGTTACGTTTTTTATTCCCCTACCGTGTTTTTCAACGTTACCTTTTGCCAGTGATTTGATATTTATTACCCCACTCTTAGGCCAACCAAGAACAATAGCATAAAGCGTATTACCTCTACGAGTAAATCTCACATCTTTTCCATTCTCGACAATCAAATCGTAATTCCATGTTGTCTTACCATCGGCTTTTTTTATTATCATTTTCTCTACTGGGGTGCCTTCTCCAGGTATCTTCCATGGTCTGGTGGAATAAATGGCTTCACCGTTCACTCTGAGCCATTCGCCAATCTTTCTCATGATAAACTTTTCCTCATCTGGAATGGAGCCATCCCCTTTTGGAGTTAAGGAAATAAGGAAAATCCCACCCCGACTAACAATATCAACCAAACTACTTATGTGATATTGATAAGTGAGGTTATATTTTTTGTTCCGAACATAAGTCCATGGATAACTTATCGCCCGATCAATTAACCAGGTCCCCAATGGATGGGCCTCCATATCTCTAGTATTTTCATAACATCGTAGTCCAAATCCCACGGGAAAATTCCAATGTTTACCTGCAGGTAGCTTATTACAAATAACAACATCTCTTCCCTCTGCCAGGGCAGTATTAAAATATTCTGCAAAGATCTCAAGCATGCGATCCTCAGGAATAACTTTATTTTTTAGTGGATTTCTTAAGCCATCAAACCACAGTATATCGGGTTTATATTTACGCACTACTTCTTGAATTTTATTTGCCCATTCATTTCCAAATTCTTCTTTCGTTACGGTTTCTGGATTACGATAAAAATCTTTATAACGTGGATCAAAAAGATCCCAGGTTTTTTTCTGTTCTTCGGTGTATAAATCTAAAGGCCATCCGAAGGCAAATCCATAGGTACGAGCATGGTGAAATGTTGCCAAAAGTTTTAATCCAGCTTTTCGAATTTCCCTTGCTATCTCACCATAAATATCCCGTTTTGGCCCCATATTCTTACTATTCCATCGCGTATATTTACTATCCCACAAACAAAAACCGTCATGATGAACAAGACAAATACCGCCAAATTTGGCGCCGGCATCTTTCATTATCTGAACCCATTCAGCCGCATCGAATTTTTCTGCTTTGAACATGGGAATAAAATCTTTATAGCCAAACTTATCTAAAGGACCATAGTTCTTTTCATGATACCGACGGGTACCTGTTACGTCTAATTCATACGATGGGGCATACATATTGCGTACGTATGTATTTGATTTAAAAGCGGGAATAGAGTAAATGCCCCAGTGTGTATAGACACCAAACTTAGCATCTTTGATCCATTCAGGAATGGGATGCTTTTTTAAAGATTCCCAGTTAGGTTCATATACAACCAAATTGGATTTCTCTGATGCCAATAAAACCGAACTTAAAAGAATTAGACTTACAAACATTACATAATATAATACTTTTTCCATATTAAAAATCTCTCTTTTAAATTGATCGAAAATTTCGTTTTCCATTGATCACAAATTAGAGAATGATTCCAAGGCTTAATATAATAGAAATCTTTTCCATTAAATTGGTGATATTTATTGAGAGAATTTTCCATGTTTGAGTAAAATTAATCTGAAGAGAATCATATAAGAAAAAATAATTTTTATAAGTCTCTGATTATAAGAGTAATATGTGTTTGAATATTCTGTGATTTTTTTAACTTAATTAGTATTTTTTTATAGGATAATTTTTAACACATAAGCATGGTCGCAAGGTTTGACAGCAGGTAGTTCTACTTTCAAGCCGTCTTGGGTCATACGCCACCTTACTTTTGCTTTAGTTCCAAGTAATTCAACCCGTGATACTTTTTCACCTTTAAAACTTTTCAACAGAACTTGTGAAGGTTGTTCAAGTAAAATTGCATAGACAGCACTATTATCCTTTGCACGAGTAAATCGGATACCTGTGGAATTAATTCTGTTGTGTTTTCGATTATTCTCTTTTATTTCTCTATAAACAATATCTTCACCATAAGTTTTCCAGGGACGGGTGCCATAAATAGCTTCTCCATTTATTTTTAACCATTCTCCAATAGCCAGCAATCGTTGGCTCATACCTTCTGGGATAGTACCATCGCCACGTGGGCCAATGTTAAGCAAAAGATTTCCATTTTTACTAACCACATCACAAAGTAAATGAATGAGTTGAGTAGGGGTTTTATAAGCATCTTTTTCTTCTTCTGCTTGTAAATATCCATATGAAGTACCAATCGTAGCAGGATTTTCCCATTTCACCTTGCTAATAGTGTCCATTTGTAAATTATCCTTTTCTAAACACCCCAGATTAACCGGCCAGTTAGGGTATTTGCCCTTATTATTTAAATATACCTTTTTCCCCCATTTCTGGGCGGCATTGAGATAATCCGCTATCATAGCAGCGCAAGCATCTTTAAATTTTTTCACTTGTGGATCATTTGGGGCATGGTAAAATATGGGTATATCATCAATCCACATAAAATCGGGTTGATATTTTCTTTGCAGTTCCTTCCAACGAGCTACATAGTCATTAATAAACTCGTCTGTATAACTAAACGGCCCATATAGCTCAGCCGATTTTGGCATACGCTTTATTTCTTCAGCAATATCCGGTAATGGTTCAGAGTAAACTGCGAATTTATTTTTAGCAAAAAATCCTGGATGACGTTCTCTATGGTAAGACGGAGCAAATTTCATCCCTCGTTTTCTTACTGCTCTTGCTAACTCCCCTACTAAATCGCGCATGGGTCCCACTTTTGTAGCACACCAGTCAGTTAAATCAGAGTCCCATAAGGCATAACCATCATGATGCTCGGCGGTCAGGACAACATATTTTGCCCCAGCTTGTTGGAATAAATCTGCCCATTCTTCAGGATCCCATTTTTCAGCTTTAAAATTAGCAATAATATCCTTATATCCAAATTCAGGAGGACAGGCACCATACCGCATTTTCAGAACAGGATAATAATGATCGGGATCAGAATAAATCATCTTAGGCGAATGTTCCGCATAACCTCTACCACCCTTTCGATAACCAAACTCACTGTATCCACCCCAGTGAATAAATATGCCAAACTTGGCATCATCAAACCATTCCGGACACGGATAATTGGCAAGAGATTGCCAGTTTGCCTCATATTTTTTAGCGTAAACAATTGTTAATAACGATGCAATAACGAGAATTAGTAATAAATATTTTAGTTGATTCATTTAGTCCTTCCTTATCTTTTATTCTTATTTTTAATCATGTTAAGTTAATTGTGTCTGGACATATAACCTTCTACTGATCATTTTTTTAAATGAAACCTTTTAAAAATCTCTTTGCATTGACTCTATTACTTCGTAATCAAGTAAATTCGATGGTTATACGATTATTCTAAACACAATAAAACAGCTTTTAGTAAAATGTTAACAGTGGATTTTAATCGATAGTAAAACAAAAGGTATGTAAAAATTCAAATCAGTTACTATGTTATAATTAAAACAAAGGTTTTAAATATTCTTCAAAGTAATAATTCCAACTATTAAATGAACGATTTAAAATATTTCTTTTTTCTTTCCTTATAATATTTATAGACAGTTTTTCATTTTGAAAAATATCCATATTACTTAATTCTTTATTTATTTAAATACCATTTCTAATCTGTTGGACTTTAGCTCTATAATTTCATTTTGTAAAGCATGCCATGGGTACCACCCCACAATCATCTACATACGCATCACCTGAACCTCGCTTTACAATTGCAACAGTTACTGTGGTTTGATTTTGTCCAGTTTGAAATGGAAGAGTTACTAATCGCCAATGCTGTCCTTTTTCCAGCACAATACCTGATGTACTTGTCGATAGAATTTTGTCTTTATCATACTGAACTTGGAGCTCAACTTCTTTTGCTCCTTCCAGCCGAACATATGCAGAAAAGATATAAACTCTTTCCGGCGTTAATCTGTTAATGGTTTGTTCAATGCCGTCATCATCCTCACCCTGCAAATGGACACTATTCCCATGCACAGCAAAACGAGAATCAGCTGCAGGAAAATTAAAGCCTTCATGATATTCAATTACAGAATGTTTCCCAAAAGTTTTTTTCCATCCATAAAATGGGGGTAGAGGTTCGGCTCCCTTGTATCTGGAATACTCGAAACCGGCGTTTACCAAATAATTGCGGTAATATGAATTTGGTTTTTCATATTTTGGCTCTGGATTATTATAAAAGTTATGACCTGCTTTCCAAACATTCTCTCCTTCATAGGCACCACAATCAGGTGCTAATCCTTCAAAGATTTCATTAATTCCGGGTAAAACCAAACCTTTATCTCTACCAAGAGGATTCATTCCAGGAGCTAAATTCTCGGATACAAAATAGCGTTTCATATCATTTATGTGTTGATTGTTTGCTTTAATCACTTCTGGATTAATCATTAGTAATCCACCATATTGATTATTTACTACAAAGGTACCCGATTGGGTCATTTGTCCTTTCCAGGGCCCCCACCGATTGGTAATACCCTCAAGTACTGTATTATTAAATATCATACAAAACCGGGTTGGACGATTGAGACGAATGGCATCTCTATTTTGCCAGACTACATTATGGTGAACAATATAATTACTAACATAATTATCAAAATAAATACCGTTATATTCAGAACCTGTGTTTCCGTGAAATATATTATAGCGTATAACCGTATTACCACCGTCATGTCCTCCTCCGTGAAAGCAGCCCAGATCATGGGTTATCATCCCTGGATTGGCAAAAATATTGTACTGTATAAGATGTTCGGCACCATTTGGTCTCATACAACTTCGACCCGAATTTTCGAAAGTATTATGGCTTATAAGATGACCAAAACCATCGAGTTGTATAATTGCATCAGAACTTCCAAAGTAGTTTATATCGTGTATATAACAGTTAATTACCGCATTATTTGTCCCTTCCAATGTAATTCCACCACCTGATGAATAGGCAATTTCTGAATTACGAATTGTATTGCCTCTGCCCGAAATCAGCACACTATACCTGGCTCCAAGTCCTCTTACTGTATTTCCCCCACGGGTATGGGAAATATATCTTGCTCTTATTCCATCAATCAGGCAGTAACTGGCATCTTCTAATTTTATGGTGGCTCCAATTATTTTAAATCCTTTAAAATAGATATAGGATTTTCCCGAAAGATCGAGAGCATAATGCCGCCGTTTAAATTCCACCTGGTAATCACCTGGCTTCTGTCCGTCTGGTGGCCAAAAGTAAAGCGTCCGAGATACTGAGTCATAAGCCCATTCACCTGGAGTATCAAGTAGTGCAAGTGGGCCTGTAATGATGAATTCATTCCGACCGTAACGTGGATGTTTCTTACCTGGATTATGTCTTTCTTTTATCCACCAGCTATTCCCCATGTCTTTGAAATATATTGTCTTCTGATCAGGTTCAAATCCGGTAATAATACTGGTCCAGGCACTCCACTTACTTTGTGATAGCGACCATAATACTCCACCATTTAGTTTATCTGATGTAAAACTATCAGGGAATTTATTACAAACTATATGTAAGGAACTCCCGCTGTCAACCAATGCAGCTTCTGGATCCATAATATTTTTATTAATCTTATTTGGCCAGCGAGCTTCAATCATCATCTCGCCATTATAAAATAATTGATTGTCTGGAGTAAGATCCCATTCAACAGTTGCTTTATATATCTGACCTTGATGACGAGACCATCCTTTAATCAACTCAAGACCACTGATAATAACCTCCTCTCCTTCTGCCGCAACAAATTGAATAGGCTTCCCCTTCTGACCCGAATTTTTGGGTCGAATTATTTCCCGATATATTCCCCCCATAACAATACATACATCACCAGGTTGCATAATGTCTGCTGCTTTTTGTATTGTCCGGAAAGGACTATTTCTTGTACCAAAATTATTATCATTTCCCTTTAATGAGACATAATATTCTGATGCAATTACTTTAAATGTTAATAATAGAAAAATAACAAATAAAATAATATTTTTTTTCATCATTTAATTTTCCATGTTTTTTTATAACTTATATTTTTGCCATTTGAAAAATCTTTCGTAATATTATTTTAGGTATTCAAGTTTAATAAAGTCTTATTTTTCATCACTTCTAATTTTAAAAACAGGAAAGGGAATTTTTTTACCCCAAAATGAATCCATTGCTTCCAGATTAATCTTTTTACTAAAATTCACTTCAGGAATTTCAATTACGAAACTTTTTTCTGTTTTAACCTTATATGGTTTCATCCAGTTTTCAGGTGTGAATTTTAAGTGTTTTTTTGTGCCTAAAAAACAAACTGTCACTGTTTCCATTATTGGCATAGCCAAAAGCACTTTTATTTCATTTTTCCTTTCATTGGGTATAATCCATAATAAATTTTGATGACCAGGAATCCAATATTCTTGTCCATATTCATAAGCACCTATATCAGGTGCCAGCCCACAAAATTTATCAGTAATTCCAGGGATGAATTGTCCCGCATCAATAAGTGGCGAATCAGGTCGCGGCCTAAAATCGAAATGTTCAGGATCAATGAGTTCTAGATTTTTTCCCTGATAATTATTTTCAATTTTACCCAAAGGTGGTTCCTGGACAGGTTCAGAATCAAACCTACCAGAAATAATATTGGCATAATTATTTATTATTTCTGAATGAGCATTTTGCTTTTTCAGAAGATAAGGCCATTGATTTGGATTCCATGGTTTAAACGGCTCAGGACGTCTTGGCAGTAAAATATCCGTTTTTTCAATGTCGAAAACAGTATTGTTATATACACGATTATGATCACCTTTAACAATAATTCCTTGGCTTTTACAGTTCCACACTACATTATGGTGGACAGTTAATCCACGAGTTAAGTCATCACCTCGTAATCCTTTACCGCCACCACCTTCTTTCTTGAAAAAAGCTACATAATCATGGGCCCAATTATACCGAATTATCGTACCTACGGCATCTATACCCCCAGTTTGTACACAAGCCCCGTCGGTAGTATTCATGCCTCCATGATGAACATGATTGTATTCTATAATCTTTTTTCCTGTACCGCCAGAAGCTCGAATAGGAACATTGCCAGTATTAAAAATAGTATTATATCGCAGAATTACATCAGAAGTATTAGATTCTATTCCTGATGCAGGTGTAAAGGAACGCCAGCCAACGTCATGAATCAAACAATTCTCAACAACATTGTCCCACCCTTCTACTACCAACCCAGGCCCATCACTATAAGAAATACTACAATTTTTAATAGTATTGTGAGGACCCGAGACAAACGTTGGAGGTAAAGTTCGAATATTTTTAAAATAACAAGAAATTTTATCCACATAAGCTGATCCAACAGGTTGATGTACCTCGTTTTTTTTTAATAATCTGGCATATGTTGGAAAAATAAAGTGACAATTATCAACGACACAATAGCCACATTCAACCATTTTCAAAGTCGTCGCAAAAAAATGAAAACCTTTAATTTCTATATTATTACAATGATACACATCGAATGCATAATCACGGACCTTTACTTCAACTCGATGCTCTTCTGGAGGATTATCATCCGGAAACCATAAATACAGAACTTTATTCTCTCTATCTAAAAACCATTCTCCAGGACTATCCAAAGCTTCTAACTTTCCAGATAAAAAATAACAACGTCCTACGGTATGCCGGGGTCCTCTACCTTCCATATTTGCCCCTAAATCCTTTGAATA
The DNA here is from genome assembly GCA_964387645.1 of uncultured Calditrichaceae bacterium. Classification (GTDB taxonomy): domain Bacteria; phylum Calditrichota; class Calditrichia; order RBG-13-44-9; family RBG-13-44-9; genus CAYLYM01. The sequence goes on from CAYLYM010000061.1 coordinate 11,033, forward strand.
TTCAAAATAATTCTGTCCTTTTCGATGATTTTGAACAAAACGTGTCCAGCACTGAAATCCGCTAATATTTAACGTAGCAATAGCTCCAGTCCAATCAATATCAGTTTTTGACAATTCCGGATCGACAATTTTTCCATAAATGCTTCCCTCCTTAACTACCGCCCAGCAATCAACATCCCATCGCTTTTCGAAAGGACAGTTTGGCCAGCGAGCTTCTGTCATCATTTTTCCATCAACGAAAAGTTGATTAAAATCTAAATCGACCTGTATCTTATAAATCTTTTCCTTATAAACCGACCATTCTCCTTGAATAGGTTCCGTTCCATTAAAAACAACCGTTTCTCCTGGATATGCTATAAATCTTGTCCATATTTCATTAAAACTACTAATGTTTCTCAGTCTAATTGATTCGCGGTATGTTCCCTCACGCACATAACAAACATCCCCAATTTTCATCATACTGGCTGCTTTAGTAATGGTGCGAAAAGGCTTTTCGATTGTTCCTGGATTGCTGTCATTTCCTTTTACTGAAACATAATATTCTCTTGCATATCCATCCAAACATAGAAAAAAAATTATTAATAAAGCCCATTTTTTCTTCATTATTTTTTTCCCATTATATACCATGATGTTCCTTTTCATTTCTTGGAACTTTTGAAAAATATGAAAATTATACGCTTTAGAGAATAATGTGCACCGGTTAAGTTAGAAATTACAATGCGTTAGAGATTTCTTCTATCTCTGGAATAGTAAAATACAACTTTGTAGGAGGCAGGAATTACATTTCACATTATTCTTGCAAAATTTTTTTATAATAAAAACTATTATCAGCGAAACAATAATTTATTTCCCTTTTGCTTGCTGCAATAATTCATCACGCCTTTTTCGTAACGATTTAAGAGTTTGACGATATTTTTTGTTATTTACAAGATTTTCTATTTCCAATGGATCATTCTTCAAGTCGAATAATTCCTCAACAATAGGTTTTTGATCGCTATAACAAATATACTTCCAACGTTTTGTGCGAACAGCTTCACATAGGGGATAAGGACGTAATTTGTGTTTATATAAATTTTCACAAAAAATTTCTTTTCTCCATTTGATTTTTTCACCCCATACAAGGGGCATCAGATTTTTACCCTGCATAAACTCGGGAATCTCTACCCCAGCCGCTGATAATATCGTTGGTGCAATATCAATATTTAAAACAAGCTCATTCCTCCTCTGACCCCGAGCTGATTTTGGCACACGAGGATCATAAATAATAAGTGGAACTCGAATAGATTCTTCATAAAGCAAGGCTTTCCCAACCAAACCATGTTCTGTCATTAGAAAGCCATTATCACTACTAAAAATGATAATCGTATTTTCATCATATTTCAATTTTTTCAAGTGTTCTCTAATTTCTCCAATAGCTTCATCTACTCCCATAATAAGTCGGTAATAATCTTTAACCGTTTTTTGATAAAGTTCCGGAGTACTGAACCATTGTTTCGCAAAATCGTATACTGCACCATTTTGCATTATTTTTTGCACACAGGATGGCAATCTTTTAAAATATTTTTTATCTGTTGTCACAGGAGATGGAATAGTCACATTTTTATAATAATTTCGATAAGATGGATCGGGAGTAAAAGGTGCATGAGGAGCCTTAAAACTTATTGATAAACAAAAAGGTTTATTTGAAGGACAACTGTTCAAAAATTTTATTGATTGAGTAGCGATTATCTTTGTCAAATGCTTTCCATTTGCTTCTGTTGGAAAATATTCACCCTGACCAGGAAAACCTCGCCACCAATCAAATTCTTTATTCCCAAAACTTTCCAATTGATTCCAGGAATGTTTTACTTTTTCTTTTGAAACCACGAAACCCATTTTTCCAATAAAACCTGTGTAATAACCTGACTGCCGAAGTAATACAGGATAACTCATTGCAAAAATAGAAGGATGAAGATCGCCCGAATGGAAATTGCAACCATGTCGACGCTCAAATACTCCTGTCATTATACTTGCTCTGCTAGCCATACAAATAGAAGTGGTTACAAATGCCTGTTCAAATAGAGTTCCCTCCCTGGCCAGCCGATCGATATGAGGCGTCATAAGAATTTTATTTCCCATGCAACTAATAGCATCCCAACGCTGATCATCTGTAAGAATAAAAAGAATATTGGGTTTCTCAGATTTTGTAATTAAATCTGGAAATGAAATAGGGAAAATAAAAGTACTAGTAATAATTGATATAGTACTTAAAAATTCCTGCCTTTTCATTTCTTCTTCTCAAAATTTCTTTTTCTGCATTCTGGATTTTGAATTCATTTATTAAACATTTTGTGGAAAAATTCAACTGAAAGCTGCATAGTTTTATCAAACCACTTCGTAAAATTCCAGAAAGCATGGGGAGCACCATGAATAGGTACTAATTCAGCATAAACTCCCGCTTTTTTATATTTATTCAATAGCATTCTCGAGCTTTCAAAGGGAACACCTTTGTCATCTATACTATGGATTAACAAGCAAGGGGCAGAATCATAATCAACATAATTAACAGGAGAAAGCAAAAAGGCCGTTTCTTTATCCAAATTGTATCTTTTCAATATTTTATCAGTCATAATATTAGCAGGAGCTGCTAAACCTACCACAGCTTGAATTCGACTAGAAACTCCGGGATTACCACCATTTCCTTCTAACTGAGCAATCTTATGAGTTGTAGCTAACATAAAAGCCAAATGTGCACCAGCAGATCCTCCAAAAGCGCCAATTTTATTAGGATCAATTCCATACTTTCTCCCCTTTGCCCGAATCCATCGAACGGCTGCCTTGACATCATGTACACATTCCTTAATTGTCACTTCTGGGAAAAGACGATAATCAATGCAAGCTGCTGCAAATCCATTTTGAGCAAAATAAGCAGCATGGGGAGCAAAAAATTCCTTATCGTGCTTTCGCCAACTACCGCCATGAATCACAATAATGCAAGGAAGAAATGTATCTCCAGAATTTTTAGGGAAATAGAGGTCAAGTAATACTTCTTGTTTACAATACTTTGCATATGGAATATCTTTTATAATTTTAATATTATCTGGCAATTTAAATCTTTCGGAAATTTGGCCGCCCCATTTGTCCTTTTGTTGTTTTGATTGAGAAAACAATATTCCAGATATCAAAAATAAAAATATGGAAGTTAATAATCCGAATCTTTCCATAATTTAATATCCTTTCGTCTGAATCAATTCAGTGTTCAAACTACTACATTTAAAGAAAGCTTTGAAAGAATAATGCTGTGAGTTCTATTAGGTAGGGAAAAGCAATTTGAATTTAATATTTTTCTGTATGATTCCTCGTTCTGCATTGGCGGGACTTATCGTAATAACAATTTTTATAAAATTTTTTTCGAAACTTTCTTAAAATGAAAAACAGAAAGAAATTAAACAAAATTCTATCGTTTAATTTTCTTTTATGGTTTTCCTTCCAAGCTAATTTTCAATGAATAAGCATATTTACAAGGCTTTTTAGATGGTAACTCAATTTCAAGCCCCTGGTCAGTTTGTTTCCACTTCAATTGTTTATTGCTTCCTAATAAAATAATCGATCGTATTTTTTTCGTTCCAATAATAGAATTTGATTTTAAACTTTGAATAACAACTTTATTGTTTTGTGGCCAATCAAGAAAGATAGCAAATAAATCATTATTTTTTGTAGTAAAGCGAATATCTTTTGCTGTATAGACAATTTTATTTTTCTCACTAAAATGCCCACCTTCTTTTAATTTCATTGGACCTTCTCCATAAATAATCCATGGACGTGTACCGTAAATAGCTTCACCATTCACTTTTAACCAACCCCCTATATTAAGCAGAATTTTTTGGGCAAATTCTGGAATTGTACCATCCGGTTTTGGTGGCACATTGAGTAAAAGGCATCCATTTTTACTAACAATATCCACCAGCATATCGACTATTTCATTTGTCGTTTTAGCTCTGTTCTCTGATCTGACGTTGTAAAACCATGAACTGACCGACGTATCTGTTAACCAAACATCTTTTAATAACTTATTAGCTCTTCCCCTTTCGAAGTCAAGAATACCAGCCTCATCAGGCAAAGTAGGTTTTTTAAATTCTTCTTTATTTTTGTAACATACTCCCACCTCCTTTCCCCACGCTACCCCCAAATTATAATACCTGGCTAATAGTTTTTTTCTATATTTTTCAGAAATATACCCCAGCCCAAAATCAAACCAAATCAAATCAGGCTTATATTTCACCAATACTTCATCAATTTTACCATACCAGAGTTTTAAATATTTCTTATTTGGCCGATCGCACAAACGATGAACAGGGCAATATAAGTCCTCATACTCCAGATTTTTTCCATCGAATCTATAGGAAGGATAATAATAAAACCAGGAATAGGAATGATGAAAAGAAACAAAAAATTTCATTCCCCTTTTCCGAATAGCTTTCTCTAATTCACCAACCACATCAATGTTGGCTATCCTTTTAATGTTCCATCGAGTTACTTTACTATCCCACATAGCAAAATTATCATGATGAATAGCTACAGGTCCTGCAAACTGTGCACCAGCTCTTTTAAATAATTCTGCCCATTTCTCTGCATCAAATCTTGTTGGTTTAAATAAATAAATCAGGTCTTTATATCCAAATTCTGTTGGATCACCCCATTTTTTTACATGATAGATATAAGTCCGATGAGGTTTAAATGCTACAATTTCTCTATCCCATTTAATAATAACTGAATCCATGTACATGTGATTTCCATACCAACCATCCGGATTTTCTAAATTAGCGAATGTAATTGGTCCCCAATGTGTATATATACCAAATTTGGCGTCTTTAAACCACTCAGGATCAGAATGTTGTTTTAAAGATCCCCAGGTAGGTTGATATTTCTGTTGGGAGGATTTCGTCTGCACTTCTTGACTGTACAATAAAAGTGATAAAACAAAAAAAAGCATAATAAACAATGAAAATACTTTTTTCACAAGAAAACCTCTTTAATAATTTTTTATTAAAAAATATTTAACTTTTATAAGTAATTTTAATTGAATTTTATTTCGAATTTACAAAAGCAGATACCATGAAATTCTAAAAAGAAAAAATCAATCAAATAATTTACCGTTAAAAATTATCTTAAAAGCATAAGCATATCTACACGGTCTTTCTTCTGGTAACTGTATGATAAGTCCTCTTTCATTTCTTATAAACTTTAGCTTATTTTTATAACCCAAAAGGAAAACAGAATCAATATCACCTCTACATATATTTGCCTTCGAATTTAAACTTTTAATTACTATTTGACCATTTTCAGGCCAATCAAGGGCTATGGCATATAAGACATTCCCTTTCCTTGTAAATCTTATATCGTTTGAAGTCAAATTCTCATAATCCCATTTGATATGGTAATCAACATCTCCTAAACCTTCTACCTTTTTTTTCCAAGAACGATACTCAATTAAATCTGAAAAAGAATGCCTTTCTAATAAAACTCCATCCTTTTTTAAAGTTGCAACTATAGACTTCAATTTGCTTGGTCCTTCTCCAAAAATTAACCATGGTCGAGTTCCGTAAATCGCTTCTCCGTTTACCTCTAACCAATCACCTATTTCTCTTAAAATCTTTTTCTCTTCTTGAGGAATTTCTCCATTTCCCTTTGGTGTCAGAGAAAGTAAAAATACTCCTCCCCGACTGACAATATCTACAAGAGTATTAATATGATTGTCCGTAGAAATATATTTTTTATTTGGTACATAGCACCAGGGATAACCTATTGCACGATCTGTAAGCCAGGGGCGACGAGGTGGTATATCTGGTCTATCTCTATTATTTTCATAACATAATACTCCAAATGATTCCGGAAAACTGAACTCTTTAGGTGTTGCAGGTAGTTTGTTACAAATTGTCACAGGTCTGTTCTCTTTTTCTGCCATATTGAAATAATATGCAAATAATGAACGAACAACCTCATCCGGAGGTTCATTATTTTGTATTGCACCCCTCATACCATCAAACCATAATAAATCTGGTTTATATTTATCGATAACTTCTTTAACTGTCTTCTCCCAGTATTCAACAAATTTTTCCTTGGTTGATGTATAAATATTCCAATATAAATCATAATAATCAGGATCAAAAATATCCCAACTATTTTTTTGTTCTTCGGTTACTTTTTTGGGAAGCCATGAATCCCCTTCACCATCATCAAATCCACCACGATGGTGAAAAGTTGCTATTAACTTTAATCCCCGTTTACGTATTTCTTTAGCCAACTCACCATAAATATCCCTTTTAGGTCCTTTATCACCAACATTCCAGCGATGAACATCGCTATCCCACATTAGAAAACCATCATGATGAACCACACACATCCCAGCAAATTTAGCCCCTGATTTTGCCATTACATCGGCCCATTCCTGGGGATCAAATTTTTCTGCTTTAAACATAGGAAGAAAATCTTTATATCCAAATTTTGACTGATCACCAAAGTGTTTTTTATGGTATTCATATTCTTTGGTACCAGGCTCATACATTTTATCAGCATATCGCGGAGAATTATAAGCAGGTACCGAATATAGTCCAAAATGAGTATATATTCCAAATTTAGCATCATAAAACCAATCAGGAATAGGATGTTTTTCTAAAGAAAGCCAAGTTGCTTTATAATGCCCGGAATTATTTTTAGTACAAGAAATTGCGCAGCAAAGAACAATGTAAATCCAAATTAAAATTGTAAGTTTTCTTTTAAAAAATTCTTTTAACATCTTTTAATTTCCTGTTATAAAGTAAATTTTCAACTAAAATAATAAGATGGAAAATTAAACAGAGATAAAATGAATAACCTGAGTTATAAATGTATTTCAAATCAATTTTATTCGCATTTCCCTATAATAAACCTTTGAAAAAATTACCTTGCATTAACTCCATTATCTTGGATTTAATCGATATAATAATGAATGATATTTAAAATCCAATCCCCTTACATTTTATAGTCAAATCAAAGATTCCTTTTTAAAAAAAATATTAAACCTTTTTATTAATAAATAACATAGCTCCGCCATCTTAATTACATTATCAGACTTCAAAAATTCACTACCCCTATTTTTTCTATTTTATATTATTACACTATATTCTAAATGTTAGAAGCAGCAGTAACTTTCACTTAATCACATTATTCTGATTTACTCTGGATTTCATAATTTTGCAAAAAATAATTTTCATGTTCTAAAAGTATAAAAACATAAATATTATATACACACGTGTGCATAAATATTTTAATAAATATTTTAACATTTTTCAAGACAAAAATGGTCTAAATTTCAGGAAATTTATCTTATTAGCAAAAAGCTGAAGGAAAGAACCAATTTATTGGGAAAAAGAAATATGTTTTGAAAGTATCCAATGAATTTCGAAGAGTATTTATAATTTTATGATTAAATCCTCAATTGAATAGAATATAAAAATTTTCGATATATAAGAAAAATCTGTTAAAAAGCTATGAAAAATTTCAGTTAATCATAAATTTTACCTGAAAATAAATCCAATTTGTTCTATTCTCTATGATAAGATAAAATACTATCGAAGTAATATCATTTTTTTGTTTGGACAAATTTACTTGTTGATATTCTACAAAAATAGACACCGCTGAACACAGAATTTCCAAATTTACCTTTCGCATTCCATTTTACACTATATACACACGGCCCTTAAATTTTATGTATTAGTTTGATAATCTTTTAACCATAATATCGTATACTTCTATTTTTGTAGCGACCTCTGGATTGCTTACATAACTTTTTTCAGCAAATAATCTGGCATACCTAAATCTTTTAAAAATGTTTCGGCTCTAAAACGTAAATTATGTCGCTTAAAAGCTGGCTCATTAAAATCAAGGCTTAAATCACAATCAAAACGAGCAAGAATATTACTGTTCATAGCTCCCTGCCCTTTCGGACTCATATGACACAATCCCCATGTAATACCTTTACCATTACCATTATCTGCAAATGCATCGGGAATATATGGACCGGGTGCAATTGGAGGTGCAATAATAATAGACATAATTTTAAAATTTAAACCATCTGGAGCATATTGAATGGTATTTTTCTCTGGCCCATTGAGACTAACTATTGCAGCTATACCTTCTTTCCAGGGGAAATAACAGGTTTCATGTCCCGAATTCATTACAGGATTTAAAGGAGATTTTTGAAAGGGTCCCAAAGGGTTATCTGCTATAGCAACTCCATGACCTATAGGAAATTTAACTTTATCTTTACCCTGTGATTTTGATGGAGAACCTTTGTAATATAGGTATATTTTATTTTTATAGATCAATGGATAGGGATCGTGTATAGCATTTTCATCCCATTCTCCTGGTTTTCCAAAATCAATCACTGGTTTACCTAATGGTCGCCATGGACCATCTGGTGAATCTGCCACAGCAACAGTCGTAGCAGCACGATCACCTCTAAGCCCGGGAATTTCATTAAAAGCCTGATAATAAAGATAATACTTTCCCTTCCAGATTAAAATATCTGGAGTAGAAACTGAACGCCACCCATATTCCCCTTTAGGCGAACGTTTAATAGCTGGACCTTGTTCTTCCCATGTAAATCCATCTTCACTTGTAGCATACCAAATTTCTGCTAAATCCCAATCATAAGAAGGAACCTTATCAGTCGCATTTTCAGGCCCAGCAGGTGGCACATCAGTTTGGCGATGTGTATACCACACATAATATTTACCGTTAATTTTTAAAACTTTGGATGGGTCCCGCCGAGAAGTACTTTTTTCATATTTAAAACCTTTAAGCGTAGAATAATAAAAATTGCTAAAAAGCTCATTGTTACGGTCCCCATATACCCCCCACACATCATACAATCGCTCCATTGCCTCACTCAGGGGACGATCTTTAGGTTTTTCTTTGGGAAGTACAGCAGGAAACGCACCCTGTGTATTTGGTTCTTTCAAAGAATTTTGGTTCTTACAATAAAAAAATAAGTAATAAATTATGATCATAAAAAATACCCTAACAAAGCAACGAGTAATAATATGCATTTTATTTTTAATTAAATTTTTTTTCATCTTACTCACCTATCTATTATAGTATTTTTTTCTCTTTTCACCCGTTCTTCAATTATCCGTTTTTTAACATTTTCTGGTAAGCCAAATTCATTAAAAAAAGTTTCACTTTTTAGACGAATATTATGTCTTTTGAAAATATTTGGTGGATTCTTAACATCAAGACTTAAATCACATTCAAATCGTGCAAGTATATTTTCGTTTGTAACACCCTGTCCCCTGGGACTCATATGGCATAATCCCCAGGTAATTCCTCTTCCATTACCATTATCTGCGAATGCATCAAAAATAAAAGGTCCAGGAGCAATTGGTGGATTAATTATGATAGACTTAATTTCAAAATTAATTCCATCCTCAGCATATTGCACTGTATTCTTTTCGGGGCCATTCAAACTTACAATGGCTGCAATCCCCCCTTTCCATGGAAATAAACATGCTTCGTGACCAGAATTCATAACTGGATTTAGAGGATGTTTCTTAAATGGACCTAGAGGATTCTTACTTATAGCTACTCCCCAACCACTATTTCCAGTATAGTATAAATATATCTTTCCCTTGTACACTAATGGAAATGGATCTCTGATCGCACCACAATCCCAGCTTCCTGGGGGACCACTATCCAACACAGGTTTTCCTAAAGGAGTCCAGGGCCCATCTGGTGAATCAGCCATGGCTACAGTCACTGTGGCGAGATGTTCTGGTCCAGGAATCCCATTGTATGCTTGATAATAAAGATAGTATTTACCTTTCCAAACAAGAATATCAGGTGTACAAATTGAACGCCAACCATATTCCCCCTTCGGTAATCTTTTTACAGCAATTCCCTGTTCTTCCCAATGAAAACCATCTTTACTTGTTGCATAACCAATATCTGCTAAGTCCCAATCCCGACCTGGCTTTTCATCAGTTGCGTTTTGATGACCAACCGGCGGTACTTTCGTCTTACGAAGTGTGTACCATACATAGTATATACCATTAATTTTAAGAATTTTACTTGGATCCCGCCTCGAAATACCTTTTTTATACTTTAAACCTGTAATAGGAGTATAATAAAAATTCGTGAAAAATTCATTTGTACTTTCTCTGTAATCACACCTCCATTTTTCAATTAACCTTTTTTTGGCTGCACTCATTGCCTGATCTTTGCTATCTTTACCAGATAAGCTCTTTGGTAGATAAAGGAAAGCTATGATGAAAAGAGAAATAAAAAAAGACAAGAATAAAACTCTCATACAATTTTTTTTAACATTACGAACTAAATTATTAAACCGATTCATAAAATTCACCTCAATTTTTTTATTATTTTTTTACCTTTTAGTGCTTCCCGCGGAACTCCAAAACGTTCAGGATCTACCATTACATCTCTAACAGTGCTGTAATGAGGGAAATATTTCCAATCTAATTTCTTTTCTACTCCCTGCTTTAAATCGCATTCAAATCGTAATAAAAAATTCCAATCCGTACGGCCGTAATGACATAATCCCCAGGTAAATCCCTGCCCGTTTTCAGGATCTTCAAACATATCAGGCACATAGGCGCCGCCAGCGGGGGGAATATCTTCCAGAGAAGCCATTACGTAAAAGTTTACACCATCCTCAGTATATTGTATAGTCCCCTTCTCAGGACCAGCCCAGTCAATCATTGCTGCTATCCCTTTTTTCCAGGGCCAAACCCATACTTCATGCCCACTATTAGTAACTGGATTCATGGGATGTTTAACATAGGGTCCTTCTGGACGATCTGCCACTGCAACACCCCATTTCGAATCAGCAGACATTTTTTCTCCAATCTGATGACCTTTATAATAAAGCCAATACTTGCCCCAACGTTGAATAATCTGCGGATCATGAACAGCCTTGCTATCCCATGAGCCTTTCTCAATTACTTTAAATTTCCACCAAATATTAGGATCCCGCTCACACTTCCCATCTGGTGTTGTCCTTAAAATGGGTTCTGGAAGCTTTTCCCAGGGACCATCCGGAGAATTTGCTCTTGCCATACCAACAACATTTCTTCCTTCTGGATTCCTTTCTGGCATACATTCAGCTTGATAAACTAAATAATACTTTCCTTCTGCAACAAGAATGTTTGGAGTAAACACACTATAATCATCCCAGGAGCCTAAAGGTCCCCGCTTCACCGCAGGCCCCTGTTCTGTCCAATGATATCCATCTGGACTGGTAGCATACCAAATATCTGCATAATACCAATTATACCGTGGATTTGTAACCCGAGTATACCAAACATAATATAGTTTACCTACTTTAATAATATTACTTGGATCTCGACGACCAACTCCTTTCTGGTAACCTATTCCAGTAACCGGCATAAACCGAAAGCGAGTATAAAGTTCATTTTCACTATCATTTACTTTAAACCTTTTCATAGCCGCACTTAATGTGTTTTTTCTCATCTCCTTTTCACAAGTCACAAATAACATTATAATAAACAAACTTAAAAACGAGACAATTTTGAACGATCCTGTATGATTAAAAAATTTCATTCTTTACTCCCATGAAAAAAGTTTCTCCACTAATTATTTATTTGAAACCTTTGATTTAATCATAAAATGGTAATGGAGTTGAATTTTTAAGTACCTTTTATTATTATCTACCGATTAAAATTGTCGGTTAACATTTTTCCCAAACCTGCTTTAGGGGGCAAATAATCGTATAGTCATCGGGTTCATTCAATAGCGAAATAATTGAGTTAATACAAAAAATTTTTCAAAGGTTTTTATTTATAAAGTTTCTTTAACCAAATTATTCATAAAATTCTTACGCTAAGTTGCTAATAATTAAATCATTATGAAAAAACAGAAAAAACTCGATTTTAATATTTTTTGATAAAATAATTAAAGGCTTGTCTGCCGTTGGCTTGCCAGACAAACAAAATTATTAATTCTTAAAAAACAATCATTTTGCCAACAATTATTTTGCTTTATTTATGAATAATTCAGGTTTAATTACAAAATGAAAAGAACCTTCAAATAGCCAGTTATTTCTCAACATGTGATAAATGGTAAATAAGAACCTCCAAACAGTAGTGCTAACTGCTCTATCTAAACTTTTCTAGCTTTTGTTTTATGAT
>CAYLYM010000062.1:0-23153 GCA_964387645.1 uncultured Calditrichaceae bacterium
TACTCAATAAACCGTTGAAAACGGTTACGACAGCAAGTGATGAGAAAAGACGTAAAACTGTTCTCGATGTGGTCAATGTACCTGTGCGTATTTTTCCGGTTGGACGGCTGGATTACAATACAACAGGTGCTTTGTTATTGACCAATGACGGTGAGCTTGCATATTTTCTGGCTCATCCTAAATTTAAATTACCCAAAGTGTACCATGTGCTTTTGGATAAGCGCATTAGACAAATAGACTTGCATTATTTCCGTAAAGGATTAGATATGGGAGATTTTGTTACAGCACCGTGTCGAGCAGAAGAATTGCGTATTATTGATAACAAAAGTTATTTAGAGGTAGAAATTCATGAAGGTAAAAATCGCCAAATCCGGCGTATGTTTGCTAAATTAGGATATCAGGTTGAGAAGTTGGAGAGGGTCGAATTTGCGGGTTTGCGTATTACCGGATTGAAACCAGGAGAATGGCGTCGATTGACAAACAAAGAGGTGACCAAGCTACGCAAATTGGTTAATGAGCGTCGGCAGGAAGTACTGGAAGATTTAAATGAAAAAAAGTAAGAAAATTACTATTGCCATAGATGGTCCTGCGGCGAGTGGGAAGAGTACCACCGCGCGACTTGTAGCAGAAAAGCTGAGTTACATTTACATCGATACCGGGGCTATGTACCGTGCAGTAACCCTGAAGGTTCTTAATCAGAATATTCCAGTAACTGATCAAGAAGCAGTGGCCAGGATTGCGAAAGATATCGATATCCAGTTTGAGAAGAATAATCAAAAAACTATTATATATATGGATGGGGAAGATGTTTCCGATGCCATCCGTACACCTGAGGTAGATCGCCAGATTAGCCCTGTGGCAGCCAATCCAAAAGTACGAGAGATTCTGGTTAAGAAACAACAGGAAATGGGCCGCGAAGGTGGGGTAGTATTAGATGGCCGCGATATCGGAACAGTGGTTTTTCCAAACGCGGAACTCAAGATTTTCATGGTAGCTAGCGTGGAAGAAAGAGCAAAACGGCGCTTAAAAGACCTGGAAAATCAAGGGATTCAGGCCGACCTGGAGAAGATTAAAGAGGAAATTCGTTACCGGGATCTGCAGGATATGAAAAGAAGCTATGGGCCACTTAAGAAAGCTGATGATGCTATTGAAATCGATACTACCGATCTTACTATAGAACAGCAAGTAGAAAAGATATTAGAATTAACTAAAAAGTATATTGAAATATAAATACCCTGGGATACTAATTTTATTACTTCTGAAGGCTGATTATTAACTTGCGTAATATTTAAAAAATCAATATTTTTAATGGCAAACGAAAAAAGGAGGTGCTTAGCGAAAATAGTGATACCAGAATAGCTTATATGGGCGTTTTTGCGTGAGAAAAAGGACTTTTTTAAACTGGCATAATTTTCGTTTGCACCTCTTGATTTTACAGATGCTAAGTGGTGTAATATGCCTTTCAGCATCTGTAAGTGGTTTCCGTCCGTTGGATCAACCTCCCGGAGTTGTATCTCTCATTCCCCAAGAGTATCCCGGTTTATCACAATTCTTTGCAGATTCCACGCTTTTGAAAACTAACCTTGCAGGATTCAGGCGGATAGAAAAAATTGATAGTACCCAGAAGTTCGTGAATATTCGAGAAACACTTTATGGTAAAGACTATGCTTTACCGATCACGGTGGATTTAGAGTATTATGTAAAGGAACGATTAAAGTATGAAAACCGGAAGGTGTGGATAAATGTAATAAAACGAAATTTATCACAGCGACGCCGGACTGAAAGTAGTGCATTAGAATTGAATATTCCTGTGCGAATTCGAAGTAAAACGTTTAAAAGAATTTTTGGTGGCGATAAAGTTGGTCTTCGGGTTACTGGAAATATTTCTTTTGAATTAGCTGGTCGGGCAGAAAAACGAGAAGGATCGGCTGTCTCCTCTATTGAAGAAAGAGGTAATTTTACCCCTCGTTTTAAACAGACCCAACAGTTCCAGGTAGAAGGGCGCGTAGGTGACAAGGTCAGCGTTAAGGTTGACCAGAACAGTGAGGCTACCTTCGATTTCGAAAATACGTTACGTTTAATATATACTGGCGATGAAGATGAAATTGTCCGGAAAATCGAAGCGGGTAATGTGTCACTCTCTTTGCCCAGCACCAATTATGTATCTGCAAGTTCTAAACATCAGGGTTTATTCGGTTTAAAGACAGAAATGCAGGTGGGCAATTTGAATTTTATCGGAATAGCCAGCTTGCAAAGGGGTGAAAAACAGAAATTAACAAAAACGGGTCAATCAGAAGAGAATAAGTTCCGTATTAAAGATATTGAGTATATTCGTGATCGTTTCTTTTTTGTAGATGATGTTTATGCCGATCATTTTGAATCCGGATATAATCCCAAGACTATGCGTTGGGAAGTTTTTGAAGGCGGGAAATTCCGGATTGTGCAATTAGATGTTTGGATTAAAGCCCGTCCAGAAGACCAGGATACGCGGCAGGCCTGGGCTTCTTTAGATCCTGAAGCCGACCGCCAGCATCCTGAAAATTTGGTGGCTGAACCAGGACGTCGAGTTCAGGCCTTCTTTAAACGATTAAATCCTAGCGAGTATCAATACGATGAATATCGCGGGTTTTTCTGGATTAATCAAAACCTGGGTGAACAAGATATTCTGGCCATCGCCTATAAAACAGAAGGTGGTGTGAAAGAAGGCGATTTATTTACCGAGGTTTCCGATTCTACGACATTGTTTTTAAAACTTATTCGACCGCAATCTCCCAAGCCAGATTATCCTACCTGGAAACTTTCCATGCGTAATGTTTACAATTTGGGTGCTTCAAAAATTTCCCCAGACGGATTCGATGTTAAAATTTTATACACTAAAGAAGGCACTGATGATGATGTCCAACCAGTGGGAGAACCTAAACCCTTTATTTTCTTATTAGGTTTAGACCGTTTAGATGATCAGGGCAATTATTTGGAAGGCGGGGATAAAAAAATTGATGTAAATAATGGTAATATTTTTGATTTGGCAGATGGTTATTTAATCTTTCCTTCGTTGACCCCCTTTGCACCAGATCCGAATAGTGAGTTTAAGATTGATAAGTCTCTTTATGTAAATATTTATAATATTAAAGACCGTACCCGCGAATTACAGGAACATAAATTCGATATAGAAATAACTACCAGCTCGGTTTCTTCAACTTTTAATCTGGGATTTAATGTATTAGAAGGTTCCGAAGTAGTTAGGTTAAACGGTCGGGAACTGGTAAAGGACAAGGATTATATCATTGATTATTTCAGTGGTACACTTCAGATATTGGATGAAGAAGCACGTCGGGCTGATGCCAACGTTGAGATTGAATACGAACGCGGCAGTTTGTTCCAGTTAGATAAAAAATCTCTGTTAGGTGGACGTCTGGAATACGATTTAGGTGAACGTGGATTCATAGGAATGACTGGTCTTTATTTAAATAAAACCACTCTAGACCAACGAGTACGATTGGGCCAGGAACCAGTACGCAATTTTATTTGGGACATCAATACTGCTTTGGATTTTAAACCTAGTTTCATCACGAAAGCGTTTGATGCTTTACCGATTGTAGAAACTTCGGCTGAGTCCCGTCTACACATCGAGGCTGAATATGCCCAGGTTAATCCCAATCCTAACACCTTCAATGAGGAAGCATTGGGGGAAAAAGATGGTGTGGCCTATCTGGACGATTTCGAAGGCAGTGAACGTACTACTCCACTAGGCATTATGTACCGTACCTGGGCGCCGGCCTCTGTTCCAGCTCGTTTTACCATACCTCGCCTTAATATTGATTTTGAAGTTCCCCTTGGTGATGATTCCTTGATGTACTTAATGGATAGAAGCCGCGTACATATGTTTTGGTATAATCCTTTTAACCAGGTTCCTATCAAGGATATCTGGCCCAACAAAGATGTCAATGCTCAAACTGGAACAACTACCAACGTTTTGGTTTTGGAATGGAAGAATAAAGACATTCCTACAGAAAGGGCCTGGGGTGGGATCATGCGCAGTACTATCAGTTTTCCAGACCAGAACAAAACTAAATTCATAGAACTCTGGGTGAAAGGAAACGTTGGGCAAATTAATATAGATATTGGCCGGATAAGCGAGGATTTTTATATCAGAGAAAACACTTTTACTTTTGAAGGTAAGCGCAGTTTGCGTAATTTGAATACTGAAGATTTCAACCTGAATGGATTACTGGAGGATAACGAAGATGTCGGTCTGGATGGAGTGCCAACCGGAGCTCCTAATGATGATCCCCTTGATGACTGGATGCCCCCATTGGAAACTGATCCACCTTTCTTACAGATAAATGGTTTTGAAAAAAATGGAAAGGCACGCGGTGCCAAGTATCCCGATACCGAGGATTTAGATGGTGATGGTGGTTTGAATCTTGTCAACGAATATTTCACTTATTCTTTCAATTTGGCAGATAGTATACATCCTTATATAAAGGGTCGTACAGAAAAAGGGTGGAAACTTTATCGGATTCCCATTCGCAATTATGATCCTGAGTTTGTGGTAGGACATCCAGATACCAATTTTCGGGAAATCTTTTTTGTTCGCTTATGGGTGAACGATCTTCCGCAAGATGATAAATACCACCGTATTCAGATTGCCACTTTTGATTTTGTAGGGAATGAGTGGGAAGAAATTGGTGTAGCAACTGATGAAAATTCTGGCTTTGTAAAAGATGATAGTCTTTTCAGTATTGCGGTTTACAATACCGAAGAAAATGTAGATGAAGTGCCAGGTGGTCCGGAAGCGTATCACTCACCACCTAATGTTACAGGAATTGTTGACCGTATTACCCGGGCGATGAGTAAAGAACAATCGCTTGTTTTGCAAATAGGGCATCTGGAACCGGGTGCCCGTGCCGAGGCAAGTAAACAATTGTATGATAAACTTAATCTGATCAATTACCGTAAGCTCAAGCTGTTCATCCACGGTGATCGAAATTTGCCCGATCAGGATTCCCCTTTGGAATTTTTCTTACGATTCGGTCCTACAGAAAGTATTTATTACGAAGTAGGTGGTAAAGTTTATCCACACTGGGACGATCGCAACCATTTAGATGTCGTTCTTGATGAATTGGCTAAAACCAAACGAGACCAATTTGCTACTGGCGATACCGTAGGGAATCAGCCGGTTTACTACCGCACTGATCCCTCTAATCCGGAGAAGTACTTTAAAGTTGTGGGGAAACCCAATCTAAGGAACATCAATTTTATTGTGATCGGGGCGCGAAACGTGGGAGATTTACCGATAGATAATATGGAAATATGGATAGATGAATTGCGAGTAACCAACGTGGAGCGCGATAGAGGTACTGCTATGCGCCTTTCTACTGATCTTACATTAGCCGATATTGCTAATGTTCGTACCCAATGGGAGGTAACAGACGCAGATTTTCGACGAATCGAAGATAAATTCGGCAGTGGAAACACCACCGAAAGACAACAGTATCGTGTTAGGTTGAATCTACATAAGTTTTTTCCCGCTTCTTGGAGTTTAAATATTCCTATTTCTGGAGGATGGGTTAGGTCGAAAAACATACCAAAGTATTTCTACAATACAGATCAGTTAACCCATTACAAAGCAAAAGGATTTGGCGAAAAGATTAAACAATTTTTGGGATTGAGTGAACTTGATCCTGAATTAGAGAAAAATTCACGAATTACAGAAAGTAAATCCCTTGGTGCAACTTTCCAGAGAAAAAGGACACCACGCTCACCATGGTACCTTAAATATACCATTGATATGCTTACTCTGGATGTTGACTGGAGCGAAAAGCATACTAGCGATGAGAGATATCTTTTGAATGACGACAAGACTCTTAATGCCCGCCTGCAAATGAATGTACCATTTGGCCGTAGAAATTCTTTCCGCCCCTTTGGATGGCTTGGCAACGGTCCCATTGTGCGAAAACTTGCTCAGCAAGAAATGTTCTACACGCCTTCTTCTTTAAGTTTTAATGTAGGAATTCGCGATAATGAAACAGCACGGCAGGCCCGCTTAGAATCTCAACCTACCCGTGTTATTCGAACAACATCTAATAGGAAGATTAGTTTGGGATATAAGCTTTTCCCCAGTTTAACTGCTAATTTTTCCAGAGATTATCAATCCGATGCAACACTTAAGGGCTATCGGGCCGGAGATCTGATAAATGCTATATTTTCCAAAATGGATTTTGGAGTAGATAAAGTAATCAATCAGAATTTTAATGCTTCTTATAATCCAAAATTTTTTAGCTGGTTAAATCAGAATTTTAGGTATTCTTCAGTATTTAATTACAATTTTACGAATGTTAATACCAATGAAAAATCCAGCCGTTTGCAGGTTTCCAAGCAGATTAGTGTGAATTTACAACCCACAGTTTTGGCAAACAAGATTTATAATCCTGCCAAACGGCAGTTGCAAAAGAGAACCAAGGAAAAAACTACTCCAAAATCATCTCGTCGCTCTGGTGGACCACGGTCAGGCCGTCGCCAAAACCAGATTCAAAAATCCATAGAAGATAAGAAAACCAAAAGCTCTTCTAAAGAATCAGGTGAAAAGGGGGAAACTGGCAAAAAAGTTCAGTCAGGTGATGCAACCAAAATATCTAATGATGGAAAGAAACAAGCAGAAGATGAAGAAAAAAAAGCTCAATCTAAGAAAATAAAATTACCTTCTTTTAAAGTTCCTAATCCCTTAATGCTGTTATGGAAATTTTTCGATTCCTGGAAATCCATCAGTCTGGATTACCGTTTACAGGATAATTACAGCTTTTTTAATATCGATAGAATACCCACTCTTAAACATCAATTTGGTTTTGAGTCTGATCCAGGGGTAGGTACAGATACATCGTTTAACAAGATACCAAGATTACCTGCAATTCGAAAAAGTAAAACTGTCTCAGGAGGTTTAACTTTTAACATTATCAAGAACTTATCTTCATCTTTTAAATACAATTATTCGAAAAACCTAAATCAGAACAATCAGTTAACTTCAGAAAATATTGCCAGCACTTACTTTTTTATGGGGGATGATCCTGAAAAGAATAAAAAATTCTGGAACGAATTTATACCCGACTGGCAATTCAGACTGACTGGATTGGAAAAAATCGGCCTCTTAAAGAAAATTCCTTTTTTCACCAGGGCCATTAGATCTATGCAAATTGAGCATTCACGATCTGGCAAATTTAATGAGAACAGCCGGATTAATGAAGAAAATGTAAAATCCAGAGATAGTTGGAGTTATTCAAATAATTATTCGCCATTCCTGGGAATCACTGTCAGTACAACCTGGGGCGTGAATGGCAGTATTCGTTATACTAAAAGTTCTAATTTTACTTTCAACACCACTGGTGCTGCGAATAAAATGCTACGTTCCGGTTTTGATATTACTGTCAGTTATTCGAAAAGAGGTGGAATAAAACTACCTTTACCTTTCTTGAAAAAAAATCAATTACGAAATGAAATTCAATTCAACTTGAGTATTAATGCTATGAGCGATGTTTCTTTTTCTAAGAGACCCGGATCGGACAAGTTTGAAGAAATAACAAAAAATAAATCGTTTAAATTTAAACCATCGGTGACCTACCGATTTAGCCAGAAAGTAAATGGATCTATGTTCTTTGAAAGATCAATTAGCGAAAACAAACGCACTGGTAAATATGGTTACACTGAATTTGGAATCAATGTGAATATTGCTATTCGATAAGTAATATATTAGATGCTAAATTAGGCTACAATTTGTTGTTATATAGTAAAACTGTATTTTATTGATGATTCAGGTTACATCAGTTGAATTCGCAATTTTATTGAAAATTTATCTCAAAAAAATAAATGTGTTTTGTTTAGTTTGATTTTGAATAAATATAACTGATATGTTTTTTAAAAATTGTAAATGTTTGATTGATTGAATTACAAAGATGCTGTAATATTAAAAAATAAAAAAGCGAGAGAAATAATGGTTCGGAATACACGGCGATGGTTTTCGGTTTTAAAGTCTATACGGCGTTTTTTAGCTAAAATGTTTATTGTTTTGCTATTTATATTTCAAATCTCTTATGCAGAAGGTCCAGTGTTTAATGGAGAAAAGGCTTTTCAATGGATTCTCCGACAAACCGAATTAGGTCCTCGAAATCCTGGTTCAGAGGGACATCAGAAATGCTTGAATTTATTGAAAAAAACTCTGGAGAATTATGGCGCTTCTGTACAGTTGCAACCATTTATATTTTATGATGCCAAAAATTCTCAGACATTTACCTTGACCAATATTATCGGTTCATTCTATCCAGAGAATGCTTCGCGAATTTTATTGTGTGCTCATTGGGATACCAGACCCTATGCTGATAAGGATAAGCCAGAAAATATTAACAAACCAATTTTGGGGGCTAACGATGGCGCCAGCGGTGTGGCAGTTTTACTGGAAATGGCACGACTTTTATCTGTCCACAATCCTCCAGTGGGAGTCGATATTGTTTTTTTTGATGGCGAAGATTATGGTGAGGAAGGCAATCTGGACTATTACTGTTTGGGTTCGAGATACTTTGTTCAGAATAATAATCAGTTCTTTCCGCACTTTGCCATTCTTTTAGACATGGTGGGCGATGCGCAGCTTCAATTGCCCATCGAAGGTTATTCACAAAATTATGCTCCTCAAGTTGTGAAAAAGGTCTGGCAAGCGGCACAAGAAATTGGTGTTTCGCAATTTTTACCCCATGTAAATGGCTATATATTTGATGACCATGTGATTTTGAATGAAGGTGGGATTCCCGCCATAGACATTATCGATTTTGCATATCCGGACCAGAGTCATCGGTACTGGCATACATTGGAAGATACACCAGATAAATGTTCGGCGCAAAGCCTCAAAGCTGTGGGCGATGTACTAGTGAAAGTGATTTTTGAATCAGAACCTTGATTCAAAAGATAGGAACATTGGATGAAATCATACTATCAGGTCAGAATACAGGTTAAAGGATTCAACCCCGATTTGCTCGCAGGACTTTTGTTCCAACTGGGAGCACTGGGAGTGGAAGAATATTCGGATGATATCTGGTTTGTTTATTTCTCTCAGGATTTTTCGCCCGAAAATTTAGCTGGATTAACTGAACAATTGAATCAGTTAAACCCGGCTTTCCGACCTGATCAAATTATGTTGAAAATCCTGGAAGACCGTGATTGGAATACAGAATGGAAAAAGTATTTCCAGCCTGTAAAAGTGGGCCACCGGCTCTGGATCGCCCCACCCTGGGAATCGCCTCAGATAGGAGCAGGCGAAATTCTGGTGATCATTGATCCGCAAATGGCTTTTGGTACGGGAACCCATGAAACTACTCAACTAATGATCGAAGCGATGGAAAAATATTTGAAAGAAGGAGATGATGTCCTGGATGCCGGAACCGGTTCAGGGATTCTTTCTATTCTGGCTAAAAAGTTGGGAGCCAAAACAGTTCATGGATTCGACATTGATCCAGTGGCGATTGAAAATGCCGTCCATAATACACAATTGAACAAAACGCAAGGCATTCAATTTTGGGTTTGTGATAGGTCCAATATTCGCGGAGAAGAATATGATTTAATCCTGGCCAATATTACAAAAAGTGTTTTGTTGGATCTCATTCCGTCACTCTCCGGAAACCTTAGGGAAAACGGGATTATGATTCTCTCCGGTATTCAGGAAGATGATCGGGAAGTCATTCACACCGCTTTTCCCCAGTCGTTTGATTTATTGGAAATTAACCAGAAAAATGAATGGCTGGCGATGGTTTATCGAAAAAAGCAGGATTAAAACTAAAATTCTACTAATTCGATTAAGGATTATTTTTAAATTAGAATTTAATTTTTTTTGCGGAGTATATATGAAATGTAGGTTATGTATTGTATTAATTTTTCTTTTGTTTGTTGCTCTGTTTTTTTCTTCATGCGAGGAAGAAAAAACAATTGTCGATGGTCTGTTGACGTTTGAAATTCAGGAAGTTCATTTGCCCGAAGTATTAAGCGCTAATTCAAAGCATCCCTATCTTGTTTCTGCAAAAGTCCTTCATCCGGAAGGTTCAGAGGGTATCCGTTATGTTCGGCTCATTCTGAAAGATAAAGAAGGCACTGAGTTTCTTGTTGAACTTTATGATGATGGGGGAGTTGAACACCCATCTGGGGATTTTATTGCTTTCGATAATATTTATTCTGGG
The DNA here is from genome assembly GCA_964387645.1 of uncultured Calditrichaceae bacterium. Taxonomy (GTDB): domain Bacteria; phylum Calditrichota; class Calditrichia; order RBG-13-44-9; family RBG-13-44-9; genus CAYLYM01. The sequence goes on from CAYLYM010000062.1 coordinate 10,212, forward strand.
AAAATTTCGGTCAAGGATTTAGGAATTGATCTGGGTAATTATAGCGCTTATTTCGAGGCGAAATCGGTGTCGGATGAGATTATTCAAACGTCTGACCAGGATTTAAAGGTATTAAATAACCGACCACCGCAAATTTTGGACTTTACGCTTCCGGATAGCATTCAGCCAGGTATGGCTCCTACTCTTTTCTCTTTCACTGTGCAAGACAGTGATGGCATTGAAGACGTTCGCTGGGTTATCTTAAAAGGATTTATTCCAGGAGAACAATTTCCGGCATTTTCTGATACGCTTCTTCCTCCTGACAATAAATCTCCTGTTTTTAATTTTCAGATAGATTCTGCTTATGGAGCCGGGAAAAAGGGTGATTACGATGTTCATATCATCGTGGAGGATTTAGTTGGATCTAAATCGCCAGAAGTGGTTCATCGGCTGCATGTGGTAAACACGCCACCAGAAATTTGGAGTGCAGTGGTACCGGACACTTTGAAAGTTCCGGATTCTGGAACTGTGAGTTTGCTGATAACAGTACGGGTGAATGACAGGCAAAGTTTACTGGATATTGCTGACGTCTATTTCGATTCTTTCAAGAGTGATGGTTCACCTTCTTCCGGTAATCCGTTCCATATGTATGATAATGGTTTACCTTACAATCCAGGTGATCCGGCGTCCGTTGGGGATCAGGTGGCGGGAGATGGCATATATTCTTTAACCATATTTTTACCTTCGGGAACGCCGACAGGTACTTACACTTTTCATTTTTATGCCAGGGACAAAGCCGGCCAGCTTACTCCGGGGCCAGTGGATTCAATTCAGGTTATTCAATGAATGGATAAATTAGGGGAATGGGATCAGATTGATGGAGAGATTAAGATATTCATTTTTAATTTTGTTTTTAGTGGCCACATTTCTTAAAGCCCAGATGGTCACCACATTTCGTTTGCAAGAGGAATATCCCGATCGTTCTGGATTGATAGGTAATGGAGTGACCGATCTCATCTGGCGAGATTCTACGTTATATGTCGGTACAGGATTTGGCGTTGGTGTGACGCACGATAAAGGTGTGCACTGGAACAATTTTACACCTGCTGATTATGGCGGGAAAGGTGGTGTTTCTGCTATGGCCCTGGCTGAAGATGGTACTCTTTGGATTGCCACCGGGTATGATACCACCGTGCAGGAAGGAGAGAACCTGTCTGCTGGAGGTGGTCTTCGGTACTTGAAGCCGGGGAGCAGTAAATGGGTGTTTATTCCACAGCCGAAAGATGCCGTGACGGATACGATGGGAGGCATGCGGCCCACTACTACCAATGTTCTGAATATTACTTTTGATATTGCTATTCTGGATACTCAGATATGGATTGCAAGTTTTGGTGGTGGAATCCGGCGTTCGTTAGATCAGGGTAAAACCTGGGAAGTAGTGACCACTGATGGAAAGCCATTTAGTTCGTTGGAACACCTGAATCATCGTGGATTTTCGGTTCTGGCGGAAAATGGCAATATTTGGATTGGCACCGCTGATGGTATTAGTAAGTCAGCAGATGGCGGCCAGACCTGGGAACGTTTTTATGTAAAGGATCACCAACCAGAACCAGGCGGAATTTCTGGCGGATGGGTGATTGCTCTGGCTCATAATCCCTGGAATAACAGCGTGTGGGCAGTTACTTTGAGGACTGAAGGAAATGAATTCAATTCGGTAAGCCGCACTCTGGATGGTGGAAAAACCTGGAAAAACATGTTGGTGGAAGAATTAAGTGATGGTACTTTTGCAAGGAGCATCGCTTTTTATGATTCAGTCATATATGTAGCTACCGAAAAAGGTGTTTATAAATCCATTGATGACGGGCAGACCTGGTTTAGATTTCCACAAATGGTTGATTATGTTAGTGGCGAACAAATTTTGACGGAAAAATTTTATTCACTTGCTACGTCTCCTGCGCAAAATGGATTTCACCGTGTCTGGATCGGTAGTGCTGATGGTTTGGCCACCAGCGCTGATAATGGCTACAGTTGGATTATTTTCCGCAGTTTTGTTTCAACTCGGGAAAGAACCGATCCTTCAATTTATGCTTATCCCAACCCGTTCTCTCCGGCACGCGGCGATTTTGTCCGTTTTCAGTTCGACATTTCGCAGGCTGGTGATATAAAGATCGAAATCTTTAATTTTGCGATGGAAAAGGTAATTACTATTTACGAAACAGAGTCGGCTCCTGCTGAAAATACATTCGACCGGTCAGCAAAATGGGACGGTAAAGACAGCAACGGAAGATTAGTAGATAATGGTGTTTATTTCTTCCGAGCTGAAGTGGAAGGCAAAGTACAATGGGGGAAAATTGTTGTCATTAATTAGCTTTTATTAAATAAATAGCCATCGAATGCTTAAAAATCGAGTGTTTAAAAATAGAGGTTCTTGATGAACAAAATTCTGGTTTGGTTGGGAATATTGATATGGATCACTGTGGCACTTGCGGGTGGAAATGGTGGTCATGCCGGTTCTTTTCTTCGGATTGGTCTGGGAGCACGAGGTATGGCTATGGGAAACGCACAGGTTGCTTCTCCTATTAACGGATTTGGATTTTATTACAATCCTGCTGGACTTCCCTGGTTGAAGGATAAGTCGGCAAATTTCTCTTACAATTTTCTATCACTTGACCGGCAGTTTAATTTTATCGGGTTTTCTACACCACTTAAACCACATGCAGGTTTTTCTCTTGGCTGGATTTACAGCGGTGTTGACAAGATTATGGGATACGATTCGGGAGGACATGAAACGGGTGAAATCAATCACGGCTTACATGCTTTTTATTTTTCCTTCGGCATCATGATTATCCCGAATCGCTTGAGCGCCGGTATTAATGCGAAATTTCTTCTGGAAAATATTTCGGATCAGGAGGAAAGTTACAAATATAAGGGAAAGGGATTTGGTAGCGATTTTGGGGTGATGTTGCGGGTAAATTCATGGTTATCGTTTGGATATCAACTTAAAGACATCAATGCCAGTCTTAAGTCCAATACCGATGATATTTTTGACCGTGGAATGACGCGGGAAAATAAATTTCCCTTATCCAACAGGGTAGGTTTGTATTTGATTACACCATTAAAATGGGCCCGAGTGGCTTATGATTTTGAATGGAGCGATGTTGGTGAGGAAAAAAATCATCTTGGTATCGAATTGGTTGTCCCCGATGCCGCCTTACGATTAGGTTATGACAATGACCATTTCACTTTTGGAGGCGGATTGCAATTTACAACAGCTTTTGGCATTCGGGCCAATTTGAATTACGCTTTTGTCAGTTCAATAATCGACGAAGGTGTAAGCCATATTTTTACCTGGGAATTCGCATTTTAATTTAGTGGTTTTGCTTTTTGATATATTGAATAAGCAGGAACATATTAGACATAGTCATTCTTTAGAGATGAGGTGCTCTGGATGAAAAGCAAGGTTCTTATATTCTTCTGGTTATTTTTTGTGTGGAATCTTTTTGCCGGGAATCAGAACGGAGGTAAAACAGGTTTGTCCTTTTTGAAAATTGCCATTGATGCACGAGCCGTAGGGATGGGCGAAGCTTACACTGCGGTGAGTTCAGATGCTTCAGCAACATATTGGAACCCTGCAGGTCTATTAAATGCCACAGGTTCGAATGTGATTTTTCATCACAATGAATGGATTGAGGACATTCGAGGAGAATTTGCTGCCATTTCTTTTATTGGTAAAAGTTCGGCCTGGGCCTTTCACATACGTAGTTTTAATCTGGGTGAGATCCAGGTTCGAGAAATTCCAACCACAGAACCTTTGGGAAAAACATCGGCCCATTATCTATCAGCAGGTATTTCCTATTCACGCCGTTTAAGAACGCGCTTGGATGTCGGTATTACTGTCAAATATCTGTTCGAAAAAATTTATGTTGAATCTGCGTCTGGTTATGCCCTAGATGTAGGGTTGCTTTATCGTCCGAATATCTCGCATCTGCGTTTTGCTGCTACTGTTCAAAACCTGGGAAAGATGAATCGGCTTAAAAATGAACCATCCAATTTGCCCGAATTAATCCGGTTAGGAATGTTTTATGAAATACCCTGGTCTTTCGAAAAATTTCAGACGCATATTGCTTTCGATCTAGTAAAACAGCAATCGGAAAATTTGAAGGTTCATTTGGGCACCGAAGCTATTCTTTTTAAACAATTAGCCCTTCGCGGTGGTTCTATGTTTGGATATGAAACACATGATTTCAGTTTTGGCATTGGTATTCTACGCTCATCCATTCGTTTTGATTATGCCATTACACCTTTCAGCCAAAATCTGGGAGTTGCCCACCGGTTTAGTGTTAATTTTTTTATATAGTTAAAGAAAGTGATGGAATAGATAACAACATTCTGGCGCCCATAAAAATGGTTAAAAATTAAAAGAAGTTCAAACATTAGTAAGATCAATCTGTTCAAATTGTTAATAGAAAAACTCCATAAAACTGCAGGAGGACAAAATGAATTATGAAAAACTTCGTGATAATTTATTAGAATTGATTCGGCGTACTTCGGCTTATTTACCTCCCGATGTTGAAGAAGTAATAAACCTGAAGCGCACCATAGAGAAAAAAAACTCAATGGCCGAAATGGCAATGGAGATGATTATGCAAAATGTGGAATTGGCCAAAAAACGCTCTTTGCCTATTTGCCAGGATACTGGTACTATTACTTTCTATGTAAAGTGTCCGGTAGGTTATGACCAATTGAATTTTAAAAAGGCGGCAGAAGAAGCTGTGGTGATTGCTACCAAAAAGGGTTATCTCCGTCAGAATTCTGTGGATTCTCTTACCGGTAAAAATACCGGGAATAATTTAGGAAAAGGAAGTCCCGTTTTTCATTTTGAACAAGACAACAGAGATGATGTGGATGTTTGTTTGATTCTGAAGGGTGGTGGTTGTGAAAACATGAGTGCTCAATACAAATTACCAATTAGCCTGAATGGTAAAAAATTCGGCCGAGATTTAGAGGGGGTACGCGCTGTTATTCTGGATGCCTTATACCAGGCTCAGGGAAAAGGATGTGGTCCAGGTTTTCTGGGTGTCTGTATCGGTGGCGACCGGGCTACAGGATATGTTCATGCCAAAGAACAGTTATTAAGAAAACTTGATGATGTTAATCCATATCCAGAATTGGCTCGGCTGGAGGAACAGATTATGCAGGAAGCCAATCAATTGCAGGTTGGACCAATGGGATTTGGTGGTCAATTTACACTTGGTGGCATAAAGGTTGGCTATCTAAATCGATTGCCAGCTTCCTATTTTGTCAGCATTGCTTATATGTGTTGGGCATTCCGACGACGCGGTGTAGTTTTGACTACTAATGGAGAGGTGAAAGAATGGCTCTATCACAAACCCGGCGAATTCGAGGTAGATTACTCCAGATTACCTGAAATGGAAGTGAAATTTGAAAACGTCAAAGTGCTACATACACCAATTTCTGAAGAACAAATTCGTGAGCTTAAAACAGGCGATGTAGTGCTGTTAAATGGTGATCTATTTACTGGGCGGGATGCTGTACATCGCTATTTATATGACGGTGGAGAATTGGATGTGATTAAGGGTGGCATCATTTACCATTGTGGGCCAGTCATTGTTCAGGAGAATGATGAGTACAAAGTGATGGCTGCTGGTCCAACTACCTCTATTCGAGAAGAACCGTACCAGGGAACTGTAATAGGCCAGTTTAACCTTCGTGGAGTTATTGGTAAAGGCGGAATGGGTAAAAAAACCCTTGAAGCCTGTCAAAAACATGGCGCTGTTTATTTCCATGCTATAGGTGGGGCGGCACAAATTTATGCTAAATGTGTGAAGAAGGTAAAGGGCGTATATCTAGAACAGTTTGGTAGCCCGGAAGCCGTCTGGCACTTCGAAGTAGAAAATTTCCCTGTGGTAGTGACTATGGATAGTCATGGAGATTCGTTACATGAAAAAGTAGAAAATATTTCCAGAAAAAAATTGCAAGAATTATTAGGTTGAATAAAAGCCCTGTCTTTTAAACGGCCGGGCTTTTTTCCTAATATTTGTTAATTTATTTATTTTTCACTGAAGGTATCTTTTCTTTTAATTTTCTTTTGATAATTCAATGCAGAAATATGAATATCTTTGGACAAAGCTTCTTCAATCTTTTGCAATAAAGTTAAACCACGGAGGGAATTCTCCTGGGTGTATTTAATTAAAAATCTACGGTATTCTTCTACGGTTATCTTGTTTTTATCGAACAGTTTTTTTACTCGAATCCATTTCAGACTGTCCGGCTCATTAACGGCCAGAATAAGCTGCATTTCTTTCAAAAATATAACATATTTATAATCAATCGGTTCTTCATTATTACTATGAGTACTATGGCATCCTCCGATTGAAAAATAAAGTATAATTCCTAAAAAGAAAATAATTGAATATTTCATTAAATGATTTCGCATAAGTAAAATATAATGGAATTGGTCGTTTTAGACAAGCTCTTGCAAAACTGATGTTTTTGTAAGAAAATTATTATTTTTTTATGTTTTAAGAAAATTTTGTTAAAACACAATAGCTAATTTGATAACATATCTTAATTTACGTAGTTGATTTTTGTTTGTTAATTTTTAAAAATACAGAAATTTTAGGAACATAGTTATATAAAAAACTGTTTGATAATACTATAATGGAAAATTATTGTCTGAAAATATTTTTAAATTCAATTTGTCTAAGTTAAATTAAGATGTTAAAGAGAACTAAAATCAGTTTTAATAATAGATGAAAACTTGAATTAATCCGATATGATCAATATGTAATCTGAGGAGGTTTAATGAAATTATCGCGATTTTTCATTTTCTTGGTTTTAATTTTACTTTCATTATCTGTGATGGCACAGGATTATTATTTTGGTCAGAATAAGGTTCAATATAAGAATTTTCAGTGGATGTTTATCCAGAGTCAGCATTTTGATGTATATTTTTATCCTGGAGGCGAAGAATTAGCTGAGTTTACTGCTGAAGTGGCAGAAAAGGCTTACAAGCAACTCAAGCGCGATTTTTCATTTGAAATACGGGAAAGAATTGTTATCATTGTATATAAATCACATAACGATTGGCAACAAACTAATGTAGTTTTGAGTTATTTAGAGGAAGGAATTGGTGGTGTCACTGAGCTGTATAAAAATCGTGTGGTTGTACCTTTCGAAGGGAACTATGAACAATTTCGGCATGTGATTCATCATGAATTGGTTCACGCTGTGATGAATGATATGTTATATGGTGGTTCTGTTCAATCCCTTTTAATGGGAGAAGTTCTTCCGGTTCCGCTCTGGGTTTCGGAGGGTCTGGCGGAGTTTCAGTCCACCGGTTGGAATACTCGAACAGATATGATTGTACGCGATGCAGTTTTGACTGGTAACATACCTTCTGTGGATATGTTAGAATATATAATGGCTTATCAAGGAGGTAACTCGGTTTTCCGTTATATTGCCGAGACTTATGGGCGAGAGAAAATTGGTGAGATTCTTCATAAAGCTCGTGGCAAGGTGGCTTTTAATCAAGTTCTGAAATCGGCCATTGGTCTGGATTATAAAGAGTTGACAGAACGGTGGCATCGTTGGTTGCGCAGGATATACTGGCCCGAGGTTCGGGATCGGTTAGTTCCAAAGGAGTTCAGTAAACAATTAACGGATCATAAAAAACAGAAAAATTTCTTGAATGTTAGTCCAACCATTACTCCGCAGGGTGATAAAATTGCCTACATTTCTGACCGTTCGGGATACCAAAATATATATTTAATGTCTGCTATTGATGGTAAAGAAATCAAGGTGTTGGTAAAGGGAAATCGTTCTGAGAGTTTTGAAGAGTTGCACTGGCTCCGGCCGGGAATGAGCTTTTCGCCTGATGGCCAGAAACTGGCTTTTGCAGCTAAAAGTGGCGCTTATGATGCGATATATATTGTAGATATTGAAACAGGAAAGACTGAAAAACATGTGATAAATTTAGATGGCGCTTTCACAACTTCCTGGTCTCCAACTGGTGAATGGATTGCTTTTATTGGGAATAAAGATCATCGCAGTGATATTTATCTCCTTAATGTAAATACAGGTGAGGTAAAGGCACTTACGAATGATGTTTTTACCGATGATGAACCCTCCTGGTCATCTGATGGTCGGTATATTGCATTTGTTTCCGACCGGGGCGATTACTTTTCCGAGAAAGATTGTCCCCCTGATTTTAAAATGAGCGAGTATGATTTTGAAAATCGTGATATTTATACAATTGAAGTGTCGACAGGTAAAATTGTACGTCGAACCAATACACCATGGGAAGAGTCTTCTCCTATATTCTCACCCGACAACAAAAAACTGTTATTTGTCTCGGATGAGAATGGTATTTTTAATATTTACATTCAAAATCTGGAAACGGGTGACTATTATCCGATAACCAATGTGATTACTGGAATTTTCCAGATTGGATTGGACCGAACAGCTAATAAACTGGTCTTTACTACCTGGTATGAAGGTGGATATGACATTTGTCTTATTAATAATCCGCTGGAAATGAAGCCGTTGAAAATCACACCTACCCAATTTGCTCTGGACATTCGAGGTGAAAAGCCACCTGTTTACTCCCGCGATTGGCAACCTGTTGCTACCCATATTGACGAGTCTAAGAAATCATCAGAAAAAAAGGAATTATCAGGAGCAAAACCTGCTAATTACAGCCGTTACGTGTTTGGACGTTATCAGGCTAAAAAGACAAAAAGTCCACGCGAAATTGAAATTCCTGAAGATAAAGTGCGAGATGAAAGTGGGAAATTCAAAAAATACAAATATAAATTAAAATTTTCGCCTGATTACATTACTGGTGCGGCAGGGTATAATACTTTTTTTGGCCTGGAAGGATATACATCTTTCGCTTTTAGTGATTTGTTAGGTGATCATAAGATCTTCTTGAATACCAATTTATGGACTGATTTGCGGAATAGTGATTTTGCGTTGATGTATTATAATCTTAAACATCGTCTTAATATGGGATTAGGTGGTTTTCATCTGGTTTACCTTTTCTTTAATTCAAGCTACGGTTTGGTTCGTTATCGCAATTATGGTAGTTTAATTTCGGCTTCATATCCCTTCGACCGTTTTAATCGGATTGATCTAAGCGCTTTATGGTATAATGTATCTCTTGAATATCTGGATTTCATGGTTCCCACAGAAAAAGTGAGCACTATTTTGCCTGATGTCTCCTATGTTCATGATAATGTTTTGTGGGGGGTTCGGTGGGGTATCCTCGCTCCGGTGAGTGGTTCCCGTTACCTTGTTTCTTTCAGGTTCAGTCCAAAGTATAATAGAAATAGCAGGGATTTTCGTACTCTTAAATTTGATTATCGTAAGTATTTTATGTTGAGTCCAAGATATCAATTTGCTTTTCGAACTACAGCAGGTGCCAGTTTTGGGAAAAATTCACAACAGTTCTTTTTGGGTGGTGTGGAGAATTGGATTAATCGCAAATTTGAAGGAGGTACACTACGGATTGACCGCATCGATGATGTATTCTTTTCAGAATTTATTACCCCGCTTCGTGGCGCTTCTTATTATGCAAGAATTGGCGATCGTTTTTTCCTAATGAATATGGAATTCAGATTTCCACTCATTGAATATTTACAACTCGGATTCCCACCTATTTCTTTGTTCAATATTCGTGGTGTTGCCTTTTATGATATAGGAACGTCATTTTATAACCACAGTAACAAGTGGTGGAGTCTGAAAGATTTCCGAGGAACGAACAGGGATGAAAACGGGAATATTATTTTTGATGATTTAATTAGCGGGTATGGAATTGGTGCTAGAATTTATTTTCTGGGTATTCTGTTAAAATTCGATATCGCCTGGAATTACAATTTGCATAGTTCCAGCAAACCTATTTACTACTGGTCGCTCGGTCTCGATTTCTAAAAAATTGAAAGAGTTCGCTCTAAAAAGGATTTTTATCTCATTTTGAGAGTAACCGAAGGATTATTTTTAGTGGAGTCGAAGAACATCTAACCTATTAAGAATTAAGAGATTTTTTTATTTCATACGCATTAATAATTTTAATCAAAACACCTTTAAATAGTGAACTCATAGGTAAAATTTAGTGAAAAAAATATTTTAGAGATTTAAAAATATTTAAGTTAGTTTCGTCATTTAAGGCCTGTCACTTTCAGCGGCAGGCTTTTTCACTTTTAAATTCTTTGTTTTTGTTTTAATATTAGATGGAATTTTTCATAGATACATTTTTTTAATAAATTTAATTTTGTTATCAATTTATTCATTTGTAATTATTGAAATATCCGGAGTGTTCAAATAGTTGATTTTTCCATGAGGTATTATGTCTAAGTCTAAAAAAATATTTGTTTGCAATAATTGTGGTTATCAAAATTTGAAGTGGGTAGGAAAATGTCCAGACTGTGGGCATTGGAATAGTTTTGAAGAAGTAGAGGCTCCTTCTTCTTTGAAGAAACCTGAAAGACACTTTTCCATCGAAGAACCGTTTCTCCTCACGGAAATATCTTCAGGCGAAGGAAAGCGTATTAAAACCGGGATTATAGAATTAGACAGAGTATTAGGTGGGGGCATTATTCCAGCATCTACAATATTAATTGCAGGCGACCCTGGAATTGGGAAATCTACCTTGCTGTTACAAATGGCAGATTCTTTGGTACGTCAGAAAATTTCGATTTTGTATGTTAGTGGAGAAGAATCACTCTGTCAAATTCGAGATCGGGCTGATAGGTTAGGATGTGGAAATCTGACACTTCCAGTGCTGGCTGAAACTGAACTGGAAAACATTCTGCACCAGATTCAAAAATTTCAACCTGCAGTGGTGATCATCGATTCTATTCAAGCCATTTTTTCGGTGGATGTAGCAGGTGCACCAGGTAATATTGCCCAAATCAGGGAATGTACTTCCCAACTCTTCAGGCTGGCGAAAAAAGAAGGGTGGACGCTGTTCCTCGTTGGGCATATTACCAAAGAAGGTGGAATAGCTGGACCGAAACTTTTAGAACATATGGTAGACGTGGTGATTTATTTCGAAGGGGATAATCTTTACCAATATCGGATACTGCGTTCACTGAAAAATCGCTATGGTGCAGTAAATGAGATAGGACTATTTTTAATGGAATCCAATGGATTAAAGGAAGTTCGAAATCCTTCACATTTATTTATTTCCAACCGCCAGGATAACCCAATAGGCAGTGGCGTGGTTTGCTGTTTTGAAGGTACCCGACCCATTCTTGCTGAAGTGCAGTCTCTGGTTTCGCGTTCCAACTATGGTGTCCCACAGCGCACTGTCAGCGGGTTCGACCACCGTCGGTTGGCCTTAATCCTGGCAATTTTAGAAAAACATTGTGGGTTAAATTTTGGTCTTTCGGATGTGTTTGTAAAGATTGCTGGTGGGCTACGAGTTGATGATCCCGGAATCGATCTGGGCATAGCTGCAGCTTTATATTCAAGTATGAGAGAAATGGTCCTGCCCCCACTATCTATCTATATTGGAGAGCTGGGATTAAATGGGGAAATTCGTCCGGTTTTTCGCCTGGAACACCGGATCCAGGAAGCCATTAAATTGGGTTTTAAAAATATTTTTATTCCCAAAACAAAAGATGGTCAATTAAAAATTAAACTGCCCCCAGGATTTCAATTACATGAAGTGCAGCATATTTCCGAGATTTTTCAATAGAATAAAAGATGAAATGGTAGGAAAAAATGAAGTTGTTCAACTTTCTTGTTTTTTGTTTTAGCTGTTTAAGTTTAATATCCCCGAGAATTACCCTGGCAGGACAGTTGCCGGATGATGTTTCCAACTGGCGGTTAGTAAGAACGATCGATGGGGAAAATACTCCTTCTGGAAGCCTTCAAAATGCTGTGGCGCTAGATCTGGATTCTCAGGGCAATATTTACATTGTCGACCAAGGAAGACATCGATTGATTAAATTCGATTCAAATGGGAACTTCATCAAGGAAATTGGTGGCTTCGGAGATGGTCCGGAACAGTTTAGTTCGCCAACCGATGTATGTGCCCGACGCACCTTAAATATTTTTGTGGCCGATTACAATAATAACCGAATTGTTCGTTTCGATGCCCATTTGAATTATTTAAGTGAATTTATTGCGGATAGTGATAATCTGCTTTACTTCGAAATGCCTTTGAGCGTAGCCGTTACCGGGCAATACGACATATTTGTACTGGAAGATTTGAATAAACGCATTATTAAATTAAACCGCTTCAACCAACCACTGGTCAGTTTTGGAGATGCTTCGGATAATCTTGGGAAACTATTGGAACCCTATCAACTGGCTATTAGTGAAGAAGGTGAAATTTTTGTTTCAGATCTTGGCGCAAAATCTGTTGTGGTATTTGATTATCTGGGGAATTTTTTATATGAGATCAGACATCCTGATTTTGTTCAGCCTTCGGGTATCTCAACAAATTTAGGTAACGATTTGCTGGTGGTGGATTCAGAAACTCATAAAATCTATTTTTTTGAAGAAGGAAAAAATTTTGTTGGTATGTTTAATGTAAAGGCCTACTCAATTAACCTTGTAGATGTTGCTTTGTTTTACCAATCCGGGAAAATTCAATATTGGCTCTACGTTCTCAGTCCGAATCGGTGTTGGGTTTTTATGCAAATAAAAAATAAAAAATAAAAAAAGATGTTAACTGGTGAATTGGACCAGATCCTGGGTGAAAAACATTGTTGCTATCCGACTTGCGCTGTTTCCCGATGCGCTTTGTATGGTTGTATCCTCTGGTTCCGAGATGCCTATACTGAGGGATGAATAAATTACCTCATTCTGTTAAGCTTGAATATTTTTTTATGTTATAAGGATTTCTCTTAATTACAAAATTTTATTGGTCACCAAGACATGAAGAAAGTTTCATACCTATTCTTTTTGTTTTAATTGAATTTTAATTTGAGCAGT
>CAYLYM010000063.1:0-11683 GCA_964387645.1 uncultured Calditrichaceae bacterium
GTCAAAAGCCAGATCTTGAATTTGCTGCAAGAGACAACAAGTTAGTTAAAATATCCAAAACGCGATGGGGAACATTAGAAATAAAACCTGAGGTGATGGAGACTAATATTCCTGGTGTTTTTGCCGGTGGTGATGTGGTGTTAGGACCTGCCACTGTGATAGAAGCCATTGCGGATGGGCGAAAAGCAGCTATAGCCATCCACAAATATTTGACTGGCGAAAAATTGGAGATTCCAAAAAAGCCTTTTATCAGCCGCAAAGAAAACTTTAAAAAATTATCCAAAGAAGATTTTTCCAATGTGCCCAAGTCCAAACGTCAGAATATGCCGGTAAGAAATCCAGAGGAAAGAAAAAAAGACTGGGAGGAGATTGAATTGGGTTTTACTCCCGAACAGGTTTATCAGGAATCTATCCGATGTCTTTCTTGTGGCTGCCAGGCTTTTTATGAGTGCGACCTGCGAAAATATGCAACTGAATACGAAGCTAATCAGAATAATTATCTGGGCGAATTCCATGATATACAGCCAGATTCCAGCCATCCATTTATTCAAATCGATCTAAACAAATGTATATTGTGTGGTAGGTGTGTGCGCATATGTGATGAAGTTATGGGATTAGGAGTTTTGGGCTTTGTACAGCGTGGTTTTAAAGCCAAAGTTAAACCCGTATTAGAGATGCCTTTAGCTGAAACGCATTGCATTTCTTGTGGTCAGTGTGTGGAAACTTGCCCCACGGGTGCTCTCATCGATAAAGTAGATGCGAGACAACCTAGTCCGTGGATTCTGGACAAGCGACCAACACTTTGTCAATATTGTAGTATTGGTTGTAGCATGATGGCGAATGTACTGGATAATCGGGTATTGAAAATCTCTGCAAAAAAAGATGCTGTGGTTAACGAGTTTGGTAATTTATGCGTCCGGGGTAGATATGGCTTCCGGTATGTAAATAGCCCGGATCGTTTAACTCAACCATTAATCCGTAAAAATGGTAAATTGGTTGAATCGACCTGGGAAGAAGCTTTTGCCTGCGCGGCTGAGAAGATTCAAAAAAGCCTGGCGGAAGGTTCCCCCTGGGCTGTGATAGGTTCACCTACTGTGACAAATGAAGAGAACTTCTTATTACAAAAATTCGCCCGAGTTGTATTAAAGACAAATAATTTAGGTTCCTTTTCTAGTGCAGGTTTGAATTCTGACGAACTTATTTTTGCATCTAAATCTACTGCTGGCTTTATCGATATCGAGAAGAGTGATTTTATTTTTGTCAGCAATTTCGATCCAATGGATACTCATACTGTGCTTTACATTAAACTTCAAAAAGCGTTAAGAAGAGGTCAAGCGATTTATATGGCTTGTTGTCCGGATTCTCGTTTAGCGCGAAAAGCAAATTTAATTAACATTCCAGAAGATAAACAGAGTCAATTCTTACAATATATTGTTGATTATGTCAATCACAGTGGTTGGCAGACGAAACTATCATCGTCAAATAATGAATTAAATTTAAATGAGATTTACGAGAAGGCTGCAGGAATCACAAAGAAATTAAGTTTGAATGATTTTGGATTGAATAAAAAAGATTTTGAAGCATTTGTAAAGAAACTCGTTAAAGCGAAAAAACCGTTATTTATAATTCGTCTTAGTACAGCAAGCCCGGAATTTATTTCGTGGATGAATGCTTTAGCGTTGATTTTAGGTAAAGAGGATTCCATCCTTGTTCTTCCAGAAGAAGTTAATTACCATGGTATGTTGGATATGGGGGTTTTACCTGATTTTCTGCCGGGCTTACAAAAAATAAAAAACAACTCAGTCATCGACAAATTCAATCGGGCTTGGTTTACAGAAATTCCGGTGAAAACGGGAATCGACAATTCTCAACTGATTCAAAATTTAACAGATGGATTCATCCCCAATGTAATTATCTGGGGCCAAGATCCGGTCGGAACCGCCGGGGTACCATTGAATCGTTCTGAGAATGGTATAATCATTGTGGCCGACATGTTCCTCACTGAGACAGCAAAATTAGCCGATGTGGTTTTTCCATTAGTGCCTTTTACGGAAACCAGTGGCACTACCACCAACGCTGAGTCACGAATACAACATTTTGAAGCAGCCATCGAACCACAAACAGGTTATCCCAATTGGAAGATTATAGTCGAATTGGCGCACCAACTCCAACAAAATTGGCAATATCAAAATGAAAAAGATATCTTTAATGAAATTCAAACACTGGTACCAGCTTATCGTAACGAAATTGCTAATTTACGAGGGAAAAATCAAATTGTAAAAACTTTATCCGGTCACGATAAGATTGGCAAATTTAAGTATGGATCAAATTATCTTTTCAGATGGTTCGATGAGAAAATTGGAAAAACATTAACAAATATTTCTGATCTTCTGAAATTCCATCGGATTAGCGGGTAAAGATTATTTTTATATTTACAAACGATAAAAAACATAAATTAAACAAAAAGATATTTATCTTGTTTAAGAAATATTTTGATTCCAAAATGTCAGTTATATTTTAAATTTTTCTGATTATTTAGAATTTTTGAATATTAAAAATTAAATAATAATTGGAGGTTCTTAGATGAACCATCACTTACATATCACAGTAAAGTGTCCTAATTGTGCGAAATCTCTAATGTGTGATGAGGTATTGGTAAATGAACTTCCTTCCATTGCTCTTGAAGCAAAAATAGCAGACAAAATTGGCAAGATATATTTAAGTCAAATTTATGGTAGTTATGATAAAATTTTCGATGGTGTAGATGATATTGTGGGAGCAATTGCCAATTTTTACTGTCCTACTTGTCATCAGCCCCTTCCAGTAATACAATTATGCGACTGTAAAGCTCCTTTGGTAGGATTGCAACTTGAAGTTGGAGGAATGATTAAAATTTGTTGTCGAAATGGGTGTAAGCGGCACTCCTTGGAATTCGAAGATATTAATGATGCTTTTATGCTATTTATGCGGAAGGATGATACGGGTCTTGGTTAAATAGAGAAATGAGATAATAGTAATTAAATTTTACTCGATCTGTTTTTGAAATTCTGATCATATTTAATTTTTTAATTTAAAATGAAAACGTTAATCTGGTCTTTTTTCGCTTATTTTTTAGGAAGTATACCGACAGCTTATTTTTTTTCCCGCTTCATTTTCCGTTTTGATATTCGAAAAAAAGGCACAGGAAATGTTGGTACGTTTAATTTTCTGCGAGTAACCAGTTCTAAAGGCCTATCGTTATTAGTTCTCATAATCGATGTATTAAAAGGATATTTGGCTTTGCAAATTTCGGCATTTTATTTACCAGAAGATTACTATGTTTTTCCAGCAATTGCCGTGATACTTGGTCATGTATTTCCAATTTGGTTAAAGGGCAAAGGTGGAAGAGGACTGGCGACTTTGGCTGGCGTTTTCCTTTTCATTCAACCTACGGCCGTAGGAATTTGGTGCCTGATTTTTGGTTTGATTTATTTTGCTACTAAGAGATATATTATTGCAGCAATGTTTGCATTACTTTTGGTTAATTTTTTTATTTGTTTCAATTGGGGCTTTGAAATTTTCTTGATTTCTTCTTCTACATCGACTCTGGTAATGTTAAAATACTTCCCAAGAATAAAAGACGAAATTATCAAAAAACAAAAATAAAAGGAGTTTATTTTGAATACGAAAAAAACCGCTCTCTATGATATCCATGTTTCTCTAGGTGCAAAAATGGTTGAATTTGCTGGATTTTTGATGCCAATCCAATATGAAGGTATTTTATTGGAGCATAAAAAAGTGCGAACATCAGTGGGTGTTTTTGATGTTTCACACATGGGAGAAATTGAAGTTCGCGGTCCAAAAGCCCTGGAATTCGTCAATTATATCACGATAAATGATGCTTCTAAGCTTGCTGTGCATCAAGCCCAATATACTGCTATGTGTTATCCGGATGGTGGGATTGTTGATGATTTGATTTGTTATCGGATGCCTGATCATTACTTACTGGTGGTGAACGCAGCAAATACGGAAAAAGATTTTCAATGGTTGATTGAAAACAAATTGGATGGGATTGAATTGATCAATATCAGCGATTCTATAACGCAATTAGCAGTTCAGGGTAAAAATGCAGAACCAACACTACAAAAATTAACTGATGTTGATCTCTCTAAAATAAAATATTTCTGGTTTCAACAGGGTAAATTAGCCGGTGTGAATATGATAATTTCTCGCACTGGGTATACGGGTGAACCTGGATTTGAACTTTATTTTCCGTGTGAATATTCAAAAGCTGTATGGGAAGCGATTTTTGAGGCCGGTGCAGAGTTCAATATTGCACCGATTGGTTTAGGTGCACGTGATTCATTACGATTGGAGAAAAAATATTGCCTTTATGGCAATGATATCGATAAAACCACAAATCCAGTCGAAGCTGGACTGGAGTGGATCACTAAATTTAATAAAGGGGATTTTATAGGCCGGGATGTTTTATTGAAAATTAAAGAAGAAGGACCCAAGCGGAAGCTTGTAGGTTTTTTATGTGAAGGGAAAATGATTCCACGGCATAATTATCCAATCGAGAAAGAAGGAAAAGAAGTGGGTTACGTTACCAGTGGATGTTTTTCACCTATTCTGGAAAAAAACATTGGTCTTGGATATGTAACAACTGAATTATCCGAAATAGGTACGCGTCTTGAGATGAGGTCTCGCGGACGATCAATACCAATTGAAATCGTTAAAACACCTTTTGTTTAAAATATTTTTTGTTGTTAATTTTTATTAAATATGATTAAATCAATAAAGCCTTCCAAATGTGGAAGGCTTTTTTACTAATTTTTTAACTGTAATTGAGTATTGTTTTTTTGATTTTTAAAAATTAATAATTAGTTAATTAATTTATTCATGGGTTTTATCATGTAAGTTGTATTTAGTTTAGACACTGATTATATTTAAGTGTTTATTTTCAAATAGGTAAAATGGTATTTAAATCCAGAAAAAAAAGAAAAAAAGCCGATAGTAAAAAATCATCGTCAAGATCAGCAGGAATGATTCGAAATGAAATTTATGGATTGCTGCTCATTACTATTGGTATATTGTTAGCACTTTCTATTCTTTCTTATCACCAAAGCGATCCAGTGGGTTTTCTTGATGAAGGAAATATTTTTAAAGTAAAGAATTGGATGGGAATTGTTGGAGCAACTATCGCGGCGCCTCTGTTCCAGTGGACCTTTGGATACCCCATACTTGTGCTGCCCATACTTATCACAGTCATTGGTTTTTTCCTTTTATTACATTTACCTCTTCAAAAATTGGTACGCTTTTCTGCGATACTTACATTCTGGGGAATTTTTTTGGGTACTTTATTGGCACTACCAGAATCTCTTAAAACTTATGGAAATGTACAATCTTTTTATCCTAGTGGTTTTATAGGTGGAATTTTAGCAGCTTATCTGGTGAAATTTTTTAGTAAATTTGGTGCCCTTTTTATTATTATCGTGATATTCTTAATGTTATTAATTGTGACATTTCATTTGCGTATATCTGATTTCACTTATGTTTTCATAGAAATTATCCGAAAAATCATTTCGGGCCTCAAAGAATTTTTCATCAATATCATTTCACGCAGAAAAAAAGTAAAGTTTGAATCACTTCCCAAGAAAATTTCTGGATTAAAACCGGAAATGTCATTACAAGAAGAAGTACAGGATCCTTTTTATCAACCCACTTTACCTTCTGAAAAAGATAGATTAGTGATAGAGCCATCTGAGCGGGAAGAATATTTGGAAATTGTTCACCATGAAAAAATATCTTCTTCTCGAGACTCAAATGAAGGGGATATGCCAGACAGATTAGGTGAACAGAGTCTAGTTAATTCTAAGTGTGAAGACACAAAGACACAAAATCAGAAAGAAAAATTGGGATTTGAAATTCAAGAAGCACATCATGAAAAAGAGCTAGATTATGATTCTCTGGTAAGAGATTCTCTCTCTAGATATCAATTTCCCTCGACTGGCCTTTTAATTGAAGATTCACAGGAACAGATACATCTGTCTGAAACAGAACTTAAAAACAACGCTCGGCTATTAGAAAATACTCTGGCTCAGTTTGGTGTAAGAGCTACTGTAAATAGAGTAGTAGAAGGACCGGTAATTACATTATATGAAGTCAAGCCGGCACAAGGAGTGAAAATCAGCCGAATTGTCAGTTTGGCAGACGATCTAGCTTTAGCGATGCGGGCTCGCGGGATTCGGATGATTGCCCCCATACCTGGCAAAGCAGCAATTGGAATTGAAATACCGAACCGTAAACCCTCGACAGTTTATTTCCGTTCAATTGTCCGATCTGAAACGTTTATTAATTATCGGGGCAACCTGGTATTGGGTTTGGGTAAAACCATTTCTGGAGAGGTTTATTGTACAGATCTGACCAGAATGCCTCATTTGCTAATGGCTGGAGCCACTGGTTCAGGAAAAAGCGTTGGTATTAATACCATGATTGCCAGCTTGCTTTATCGAGTTCCACCCAGCGATTTAAAATTTGTGTTAATTGACCCTAAGAAATTAGAGCTTTCCATTTACGCCAAGCTGAAGGACCATTACCTGGCCATTGCACCAGAGTTGGATGAAATTGTTATCACTCATCCCCAAAATGCAATAATGATTCTCCGTAGCATGGTCAACGAAATGGAAGAGCGGTATGATAAGTTGGCGGCTTTAGGCGTCCGTGAAATCACTCATTACAATCGAAAGATTGAAGAATATCAAAAAAATGGAGAAACTTCGGAAGAATTCCGGAAGTTACCTTACATCGTTATTGTAATAGATGAATTAGCTGATCTTATATTATCGGCCGCACGAGAAGTGGAAGAACCTATAACCCGCTTGGCTCAGATGGCCAGAGCTGTTGGCATACATTTAATTATGGCCACACAGAGGCCATCTGTTGATATTATAACCGGTCTGATTAAAGCTAATTTCCCGGCACGTATTGCTTATCAAGTTGCTACTCGGCCAGATTCCAAAGTTATTCTGGATATGTATGGTGCTGAACAGCTTATAGGAAATGGCGATATGCTATTTTTTCCACCAGGGAAAGTAAAACCCATTCGATTGCAAAATGCCCTGATTACTACTGAAGAAGTGGAAAGAATTATTAAACATATACGTAAACAACCTAAATTTCCACCTTATCAACTAAAGTTAATCCGTACTCGTACAACAAAAGGGATTGGATCGGCGAGTGCCTTTGAACGGGATGAACTTTTCGATAAAGCTAAAGAAATTGTAATTCGATATCAACAGGGATCAACGTCACTTCTCCAGCGTAAATTAAAGATTGGATATGCTCGAGCGGGGCGAATTATGGATCAATTAGAAGAAGCAGGTATTGTTGGCCCTGTTCAAGATGGCAAAGCAAGAGAAGTATTAGTTTCAAGTTATTCTTCGGATACTAGTGAATAAATTTAAACTGAGGTAATTTTATATGTTAAAGAAAATATTCCTTCTTTTGTTTACTATTGTTATTTTAGCATATTGTGCTACTGATATTGGAAAAATCATTAAAAATGTTCAGAAAAAGTACAAAAAAGTCTCTTCGATTTATGTTGATTTCAAACAGATTAACCGATTCAAATTGACAGGTTTAAGTAGTGAGATCTTCGGTTCATTATTGTTAACCAAAGATGATCGTTTTAGATTGGAGACTGAGGATCAGATAATAGTAAGCGATGGAAAAACATTTTGGCGCTACAATAAGTTAGAGAATCAGGTTATTATAGATTATGCAAAAAAAACCGAACAAGATGTTTTTCTTCATGATTTTTTATTTAATATACAGGAAAAATATTTTAGTCAGGTTTTATCAGAAAGAAAAGTGAATAGTGACAAGATATTTGAAATAAAACTAACTCCTAAAAATTCAGAATCCAGTTTTTTTGAATACATCAAAGTGTGGATAGTAGATAAATCATGGGAAATAAAGCGAGTGATCTATGTAGATTACAATGAGAATGAAACAGAATATGAAATAGAAAAGCTTTCGATAAATCCAACTATAAAAGAAAATGATTTTAAATTAAATATACCTCAAGGCATCGAGGTAGTTGATTTAAGGTTTTGAAATTGAAAAAAGGTATTTAGAGTAATATTCTCAATTAAATCAGAATTAACTAAACATTGTTGTTTATTAAAAATATCAAGTGAGGTTCACGAGTGGACGATTTTAATGAATTCCAACAACCAGAAGAACAACAAATTAGTTTGCAAGATTATATAAGAATACTATATCGGGGTCGATGGATTATTACTATTTCTTTTTTAGTTGTTGTTCTGGCTACTGCTTACTTTACTTTTACCTCTCCAAAAATTTATGAAGCAAACGGAAAAATTATTGTAGAAAGTCAAGGTTCTATGGAAAGAGCCCTTTTCAATGTGAATTATTTTGGAAATCAAACTACTTTAATTACCAATCAAGTTGAAATTTTGAAAAGCCGTCATTTGGCCGAGGAAGTTGTTCGTCGGTTAGAATCTGTCCCGTATCGAGATTCTTTAAAAATTTTTCAGCCTTTTGAAGATGGCACCTACATGGATTTCCGAGCGCAAACAGAGTGGGTAATGGATAATCTAGAAGTTAGTCCTAAAAAAGATACGGACATTATTGAAATAAAATTTCAGGCAGAATCACCGTTTGAAGCTGCTCGAATCGCCAACGTTATCATGGAAACCTATTCTTCTATCAACCGCGATTTTAACCGTAGTGAATTCCGACAACTTAGACAATTTCTGGAAAAACAGCTTGAAGAAAAAGGTGAAGAACTACGCCGTTCTGAAGAAGCATTAAAAGAATACCGGGAAAAAGAAAAACTTGTATCTTTAGATGAGGCTACCAAAGAGTTAATAACACGTTTAGCTGAATCGCAAGCGCAACTCGAAGCAGCCATGGTAGAATTAGATGCTTGCTTAGAACAGAAACGGACTCTTGAAAGCCAATTAGAAGAAAGAAAAAAGAATTTATCAGCAGAAATTTCAGTGAGTGCAACCCCTTTATTAACTGAGTTGCAATCTGAATATGCGCGTTTAGTTTCTGAAAAGGTTACTTATGAAACATTGTTGGCTCAAGACCGCATTGATCCTGCAGAATATCAATTACAACTGCAATCTATAAATAATCGATTAAAAGCTTTGCAAAAACGTTTAAAAGAAGAAGCACAGAAACTGGCTTCGACCAGTATGATTCAAGACCCTTTGATGGTAGCACAGGATTTAACAGTTAAGATATTTGATGTAGAAACACAGATTAAAGGACTGCAGGCAAAAATTAAAGCCCTTCAAGAAGTGGTAGACAATTATGAATATGAATTATCTCGCATTCCCACTCAGGCACTGGAATTGGCACGTTTAACCCGCCAAATGGAAGTTGATCAAAATACTTATATGTTAATGATACAAAAGTTGGAAGAGACACGTATTTCGGAAGTAGGACAAAAGGAAAACGTAAGAATCCTGGATTACGCCATTATGCCGCAATATCCTATTAAGCCTAAGAAGAAATTAAATTTGTTGCTTGGCGCTTTGATTGGACTTGGTCTGGGTATTGGTCTAACTTTCTTATTAGAATATTTTGACGATTCGATAAAAAATCCCGAAGAATTAGAAAGAATGGGCTTTTCTATTCTGGCTACAATCCCAGAGATATCTCCTGAAGAAGTTGTTAAAAAAGTCCATGGGAAGGATGGAGATACAAATGAATTTTTAGAGGGTGCTCAGATTGCTATAAGGCTACTCACTCATTTTGATCCAAAATCTCCGATTTCAGAAGCTTATCGTACGCTGAGAACAAATATTCAGTTCAAAAATAAGAATGAAAAAAACATGACATTACTTGTAACAAGTTCAGCACCAAAAGAAGGAAAATCGACAACAATAGCTAATTTAGCAATTACTATGGCACAATTGGGTAGTAAAACTGTATTGATTGATACCGACTTAAGACGACCAGTTATCCACTCAATTTTTAATGCTAAAAAAGAGATGGGAGTAACCAATTATCTTTTGGGTAAAGCAGGAATTGAGGATATTGTTAAACCTACCTTTATTGATAATTTGAGTATAATTACTTCTGGGCCGTTGCCACCAAATCCTTCTGAATTATTGGGATCACAATTATTGCCTGATCTATTGCAAAATTTAAAGAAAGAATATGATATAATCCTTTTAGACAGTCCCCCAGTCATTGCAGTTACAGATGCAGCTATTCTCAGCCGTTACGTCGAGGGTGTTTTGCTAGTAATTAAAGCTCATAAAACACATCGTGAAGCTATAAAGCGAGCAAAAACGCTTCTGGATAACGCTGAAGCAAATATTTTTGGTTGCTTGTTGAATAGTATTAGCATTGAAAGAACTTATGGCACCTATTACTACTATTATTACTATCATTACTATCAATATTATGGTCATGATCTAAAACGGCGCCGAAAAGCTAAAGTCTGACTATTATTGTTAGACATTTCCTTCTTTTTAATACATTGATTTATGTTTGATGTCAGCACAATTATTAGAAAAACCAGATTTTCATTAATAATCGGATTTTTGGGATTTTTGTCACAAATGTTCAGAAAGGGCTGTCTCCGATAGATAGACCTGTCCGGCGTTCAGACGAGGATTTTTGTTTCGCTACGGTAGGTACAAGAAAGTGACAGGTTTGTCAGGTTTGAGCCTGCCATACTGGATCTTCATTTTACTAAAACCTGCGCAAGAAAATAACGGGCTTGTTCTATATAAAATGGTTTTATCGGGTTGCCCATTAACAAACAGAATGTCGAACTATTGGCATGATAATTTTTGACATGTAAAAAACCACAAATCTTAAAATAAATTTGCCTTGTATCGAAATCACTTTATATTAATTCTATTTCAAGTGTGTAGATGTAAGAGAAAGCGAATGCAAGCTGCTTTTTTTAAAAATTTTAAGTATGCAGAGCTGTGGCTTTATACAATACTCAATATAAATTTTTTATTTGATTTGATGGCGATAGTTGATGAATAACATAAACTGGAAGAGTTGTGAAGTTAGCTGTTATAGGTACCGGGTATATTGGTTTAGTAGCAGGTGCTTGTTTCGCTGAAATGGGCAACCATGTTATTTGGATGGATAAAGATTGGAATAAAATTAGAAAACTCAAAGAGGACATTGTCCTGATTTATGAGCCTGACCTTGATCAAATGGTTGAGAGGAATATAGATTGTGAACGGCTTTTTTTCATCACAAACATGCAAGAAACCATAGAAAAATCGAATGTAGTTTTTATAGCAGTAGGAATTCCTCTTAATGAAGATGGATCGGCCGATCTCAGCAATGTCCTGGCTGGAGCCGAATATATCAGCGAATGTACAAATGGTCCCAAAATTATTGTGAATAAAAGCACCGTTCCCGTAGGAACTGCTCAATTGATTAAAAAGGACATTCAAAGCAAGACCAATTATAAAGTCCATGTTGTTTCGAGTCCTGAATTCCTGAAAGAAGGTGCAGCTATTGATGATTTCATGTATCCTGATCGGTTGGTAATCGGATAAAGTGACTCAGAAGTGACCGAGATTATACATAAACCTATTACATTTGATGGAAGAAATATTTACAATCCCGGAAAGCTACGAAAGAAGGGATTTCATTATTTCAGGTATGGGCTGAGCAAAAATTTTAATTATTG
>CAYLYM010000063.1:11783-22709 GCA_964387645.1 uncultured Calditrichaceae bacterium
GAAAGAAGGGATTTCATTATTTCAGGTATGGGCTGAGCAAAAATTTTAATTATTGATTCTAGATAAATACTTGCAAAATATGAAATAGAAAATTCAGAAAAATTTTAGGAGATTATGGCTGAATCAAAACTTATTTTAGTTACAGGTGCAGCAGGTTTTATCGGGTCTCATTTGTGCGAAGCATTATTGAGTAGGGGAGACGTAGTCATTGGCGTGGATAATTTTGATCCCTTTTATTCTGAAGAAATAAAGCGTCGAAATATTAAAAATATTTTGCAGAATCCGAATTTCCATTTCTATCCCATTTCCATATTGGATATCGGTGAGTTAGAAAAAGTTTTTAATTCACATCAGATTACTCACGTAGTTCATCTGGCAGCCAAGGCAGGCGTAAGACCTTCCATTCAACAGCCTCTGATCTATCAAAAATATAATGTGGAAGGAACATCTATTATTCTGGAAACAGCTCGAAAATTTGAAATTAAAAAAATTATTTTCGCGTCATCATCATCGGTTTATGGGAATAATAAAAAGGTTCCTTTTTCTGAAAAAGATCCAGTTGATAATCCGATTTCACCTTACGCTGCCACTAAAAAAGCTGGAGAATTGATTTGTTACACATATCACCACTTATTTGGTATGGATATATTTGCATTAAGATTTTTCACTGTATATGGACCTCGTCAGCGTCCGGAGATGGCTATCCATAAATTTACCCGGCTAATTGACCAGGGAAAGCCTATTCAGGTTTATGGGTATGGTAAACCAGAACGGGATTATACTTATATCGATGACATTATTCAGGGTGTAATCAAAGCCATCGATCGAGTTAGCGGTTATGAAATTTTTAATTTGGGAGAATCGCAAACAATATCTCTAAACAATTTAATTTCGTTTATTGAAGAAGCGCTGGGAAAAAGAGCCATTCGGGAAGATTTACCTATTCAACCAGGTGATGTTAATCGAACCTTTGCTGACATTTCTAAAGCCAGGAAAATGTTAGATTATAACCCTACGACGTCTGTTGCAGAAGGAATTAAAAAATTTGTGGATTGGTTTCAGAAAAACAAAAATATTTCATGAAAATTGCCTCAGATCACTGTTCTATATAAATTTAAAATTAATTTCAAAGCTAAAGTAACGGAATAAAAAAATAGGAGCGGTTATGTCACTTCTGGAAAAAATTAAATCTCATGAAGCCAGAATTGGTGTGATTGGAATGGGTTATGTTGGTTTGCCCTTATTGTTAGAATTTGTTTCCGAAAATTTTCCTACTATTGGTTTTGATATCGATTCCGATAAGGTAGAATCCTTAAATGCCGGAAAATCTTATATAAAGCATATTGTTTCTGAAAAAATTCAGAAAGCCCGTGAAAGTGGTAAATTTGAAGCAACGACGGATTTTTCCCGACTCAGAGAAGTTGATGTCATTTTAGTATGTGTACCAACTCCGCTGGGAGCACATCGAGAACCAGACATTTCTTATATAGAAAAAACTTCAGAAACAATTTCGAAATATGTGCAGGAAGGTCAATTAATTGTTCTAGAGAGCTCTACCTTTCCAGGAACTACGCAGGAAGTTATGGGACCTATCATTGAGAAATCAGGCCTCAAAATGAATAAAGATTTTTATTTAGCTTTCTCTCCAGAAAGAGAGGATCCAAATAATCCCAAATACTCTACTAAAACCATTCCTAAAGTTGTTGGAGCTAATGATCCCTATGCATTAGAACTTGCCAAAACACTTTACGATCAGGTAATTGTTCAAACTGTACCGGTTTCCTCTAGTCAGGCAGCTGAAGCCACCAAATTGCTTGAGAACATTTTCCGAAGCGTCAACATCGCCCTGGTAAACGAGATGAAAATGATACTGGATAGGATGGGTATTGATGTCTGGGAGGTAATTAAAGCAGCTTCTACCAAACCATTTGGTTTTATGCCCTTTTATCCTGGTCCAGGATTAGGTGGTCATTGTATTCCTATTGATCCATTTTATCTCACCTGGAAGGCGCATGAGTATGAACTTAACACGCGCTTTATTGAATTAGCAGGTGAAGTGAATACGTATATGCCTTATTACGTGGTAAATAAACTCATCGATGGTTTGAATAAACATAAAAAGAGCGTCAATGGCGCGAAAATTCTCATTTTAGGTTTGGCTTACAAGAAAGATGTTGATGACATGCGTGAATCACCTTCGTTAAAATTGATGCAAATATTAACAGATAAAGGCGGTTTGGTGGATTATCATGATCCTTTTATCCCCAAACTACGCCCCACCAGACACTATAATTTTCATAAAGAAAGCGTTCCTCTAACCGCCGAAAATTTGAAGAACTATGATGTCGTTTTGATTGCCACTAATCATTCTGTATTTGACTACAATTTTATCGTTGAAAATGCTCAACTTGTTGTAGATACTCGGAATGCCACGGAAAAAGTAGAATTCCATAGAGAAAAAATTATTAAAGCATAATATTCGAGAGGTACAAACTTATTTTAAAGCCAGGCTTTTAACTATTTAAGGGCCTGGCTTTTTGTTCTTAATAACTCCCAGATTTGAATTTTTCTTGTATTCTCATCCGTACTTTCTAAATTAAAATGTTATGAGTACGACAAGGAAAATAAATAAAATCGTCCGTAAGTATTTTTTTTGGATTATACTTGTTTGTTTTTTAATTACTCTTACATTTGTTTTATTATATTCTTTCACTCCGATTGCAGATAAGGCCATACAAAAAGTTGTTGATTCTCTTACTGGAAAGAATGTTAAAATTCAGTTTAGTCGTGTCGAAGGAAATTTGATAGGTTATGTTCGTCTATCTAATGTTATGGTAAAAACAGGGCGATTGCAATTAAAAACTAAATCTATTCTTATAAAATACTCGTTGATTGATTTTTTAAAAGAGAGATTTATTATCCGTTCTCTTACTGTTAATCATCCAGAGATTTTGATCAGGATGGGTGCAGTCTCCTCTTCAACCGATACTGTTTTAAGTCAGCCAGATACGCTGCTCCCAGCGATTGATTTATCCAATTTTCCAAACCTCGCTATTGAATATTTTCGGGTAAAAGATGGTAAATTAATTATAATAAACAACCGGGATTCTACAGTTTTTTCACACATACGATTAGAATCGTTAGCTCAAATTACATCTCAG
Source organism: uncultured Calditrichaceae bacterium (assembly GCA_964387645.1). Lineage (GTDB taxonomy): Bacteria > Calditrichota > Calditrichia > RBG-13-44-9 > RBG-13-44-9 > CAYLYM01. Next base: position 14,945 of record CAYLYM010000063.1, read on the forward strand.
AAGGTCGAAATTAAATTAAAATCTTTAAGAACCAATTGGGTTGATAGAAACATTCAAGTTAAAGAATTTTCTTTCCAGCTTATTGGAAACGAAAGGCGTTTAACTTTAAATCAACTTAAAGCAAAACTTAATGGAGCTCAAATTGAGGCCCACGGTGAAATTGAATTGTTTCCACAAATGCGTTTCTTTGTATTTACAGACACGAGTACTATCGATGTTATGTTCCTCAGAAAATTCATCAAAGATTTTCCTTACCAGGCTGGCCAAATAAAATTTTACTTCGAATATGTGGGTCAGGCGAAAGATTTCGCCGGTCAAATATATTGTGAGGGTAAATTGGATAGCCTGGAGATTTATCGATTGCATTCCCAATACAAATTTCAACAAAGAACACTGACTTTGAATGAGATCGAAATTTTTAGCAATTTTGGTCAACTCACAGGTTATTCGATTGTCTCACCAGCAGGGAAAAATCTGGTAGACCTTCGCTTCCAACACTTAAATCTTCATAAAATCGCTTTAACACCCGTGAAAACAGAGTTGAATGGTCATCTGTATCTGAATTTCAACACCTGGAACTTAAATCAAATTACGGGCAGGGGACGAGCATTGATTTATGGAGTACAATATGCAAATATGCGTTGTGATACGTTGTTTTTGGAGCTTCATAGTCGAAATGGAAATTGGGAGCTAAAAAGAGGTTCACGTCTTGTTTTACAGAAAGAGTCACAATTCTTTATTGAAGGCACGTTAAGCCGCCAAGGTCGGATCAATGTAAGACTAATTACTGAACAAAACAATCTGGATACGCTGAACTCCCGGTTGGCTCTCAACCTTTTAGGGGGATATGGTAGCCTGGAAGCAAATTTAACCGGGCCAGTAGATAATCCCGATTTGAAGGGATATGTCTTGTTAGATTCTCTCACATTTGTTGATATCACTTCATACGGTGTGGAGGGAGAATTCGAAATTCAGGGAATAATTAGAGAAAGAATAGGTTATTTTAGACTAGAGATGGCCTCTGGCAGATTGTTCAATTTATTATTGACAGATGGAGTAGTGGTTTCTACGATTCAGAAAAATAGCATTACTCTTGATTCATTAAGTTTTTATAGTAATGAAAACTATTTTGCGCTCAGGGGTCAAATTGATCTAATGCCTGACACAATTTCAATTTTCCTGGATCGATTAGATTTTCAATATGAAAATTACCGGATATTTGCCCCAGATACTATTTTTTGTAATTATTTTCGTGATACATTAAAATTTGAAGATTTTGATCTTGCTGCAACGGGAGATGGTGAAATTGATGTTCGCGGTTTGTTATGTTTAAATGGAAATTCTGAATTAGGTATCTATTTTAAAAACATTAAATTAAGTCCATTCAATCAGTTTCAATTTCTCCCATATAATTTAGATGGATTATTAGAAATTTCTCTGGAATTGATCGGCCAATTGGATCATCCGAACATTGAAACCACAGTAGATATTCAAAATTTTGCCCTGGATCAAGATACGCTTGGGAATCTCACAGCAGATTTTGAATTGACCAAAGATTCTCTGGTTATCAGAAATCTCTCATTGATTTCTGATGAAAAATCATTTATCACCATCGATGCTTCAATGCCTGTCCCTCAGATAAAAGAAGGTGCTTCCAAAATATTTTTTGACGAAAACAAGCTGCTAACACTTGGAATTCGTTTTAACAATGTTCAGATTACAGATTATCCTTTTTTCCAAAAATTTAACTTTCCTATAAAAGGTGATTTTACCGGACAATTTGAGTTATCCGGAAAAGCCATCTCTCCACAGGGACATTTCATGCTTACAGGTAAAAATTTTCGCTACGAAGACTATCAGTTCCCTCATTTTCAATTGAAAGGTCGCTTTACTCCAGAAGTAGCCTATCTGGATGAAGCTCAAATCCGTTTTATGAATACGAATATTTTAGCCAGCGGTGAAAAAAACATTCATTTTAATTTAAACCATATTGAAGACATTTTTTCTGATAAACGGTTTCAACTTTTTATTCAAATTCACGAAGATAGTATCGATTTCCTCCATCTTCTTGAACCTGAGATAGATTTGCTAACTGGACAAATTGATCTCGAAGCAACATTAGGTAATTCTATTGATGATCCACAACTTCTAAACGGATATGTTCGAATCAATGATGGAAATTTATATCTCTCGAAAATTGAAAATCCTATTTCACATTTGGAAGTATTCGCAGAATTGAATAATCATCAATTAATTATCGAAAAAGCAGAAGGAAAGTTATTGGGTGAAGTAAAAAAGAAAAATATTTTTCAGAGAATTACTAATTTATTATTATCACCGTTAAAAAAGACAATATTTGTCAAAAGAGGACAGGGGGATGTTTCAGTAAACGGAATGATCGACCTTCAAAATTTAATGTATCCCCAATATGATCTCACTGTTAAAGCAGATCACGCCTATGTGAATTACTTTTTAGAGAACACGAAACTACTTTTTTCGACAGATAATTTGAGGATTACCGGCAGAGATACTATTTTTATTCAAGGAGATGTGGATATACATAGAGCAGAGATTGATCTTGATATTAAAGAATCGGAGAAGAATCTTCTCTTAACACCCACAGTACGTGAGAAACCGCCGTATTTAGCCTATTTAATCAATGTGACAATTCCCGGAAATTTTTATGTGCGGAGTGAAGCCACCTTTAATGCCTTTAATATGCAGTTAGTAGGCGATTTACTGATTATCCAGGAGCCTAAGAGTCCGTTAGAAATACATGGCAATCTGGAAGTTCTTAGTGGAAAATATGTACAATTCGAAGAGTTTGACATTCAAGGGGGAAGGGTTGAATTTACAAATCCAAAAGAATTACCGAATATGGACGTCCGTGCCCAAAAGAGAAAATATGGATATGTCTTCGAATTACGGGTTAGAGGTCCACTAAACCATCCTGAAAAAAATATTAAAATCTACGATTTAGCAACACAAGAAGATAAAACTTATTTATACCCGGACACAAAAGATCAAATCGCACTTCTTTTATTTGGTGTCACTTTCAATGAATTGGGAAAAGGAACTGGCTCTATAATGTTAGAGAAAGGAGAGGAAGTGATCAACCAGCTGGTTATATCTCAAATCGAGAAAGAGGCTCGCCGATTTATTGGTCTGGATCAAATAAGATTAGAAACTTCAGAAAATTTAGTAGACTTCAAGAATCGGCGTTTAAATCGCTCTTTAGAATCGGCCAGTTTGTCACTGGGTAAATATTTAACATCGCAGTTATACCTTGAATATAAAACTCAATTAAGTTCGGCTGGGCTACCGGGGTTGGGGAGTATTCCCACTCCACGGCTTTCCTGGGAAGCCGGGAATCAAATTTTTTTAGAGTATCGTTTCAATCGAAATTGGTCTATCTCAACCTTTTATGAGAAAAGAGAAAATGACCGAATTAAATTCAATCTCAACTGGCGATATGATTTTTAAGAGAATTACAGTACTTTTTATTGTGCTTTTTACTGGTTTTTCGCTACTTAGAGCCGCTGGTCTTAAAGTGGAGTCGATTCAATTCGAAGGTAACTCTTCTATTTCAACTAATGAGCTAAAAAAAATACTAAAAACAAAAGTTGGAAAACCGTTCGATCATAAATTATTACGTTTTGATAGAATTCTTCTTCGAAATTATTACCAACAGCGTGGTTTTTTAGATATATGGGTGGAAACTAAAGTGAATCGAAAAGGAGAGAAAATTTCTATAATTTACCAAATTTCAGAAGGTAAGCAATTTTTCCTGGGTGGAATTACTATTACAGGCAATCACATCGCTTCGAGCCAGGAATTAAGAAAAAAATTCCAAATAGCAGAAAGGAATGTTTTTCTACGGCAAATTATTGAAGATGGATTAAACAATATCGAAAAATTTTATTTTAATAATGGTAAACCTTATGTCATTCTCAACACAAAAGAGAGACGTGAGGATTCCCTAATCTATGTGACTGTAGAAATAGAAGAAAACGAAACAGTATACATTCAAGAAATTCGATATATTGGACTAAAAAAAGTTAGAAAATATATTGTGAGACGAGAATTAGAAATTAAAGAAGGTGATATTTATTCTAGAGAAAAAATTGAAAGTTCCCAAAAAAACATCTATAGCACGGGTTTATTTGATTATGTGGGTATAGAATTGCGAGCCATAGATTCAACACGTACTCATGTTCAATTATTAGTGAAAGTAGTTGAAAAACGACCACGGTGGGTGGGATTGCGATTTGGTGTCGCTTATGAGCAGGAAGCGGTTTATGGAGGAACTTTCGACTTTACACTTGAGTTTGGACATCGAAATCTTTTTGGTAGCGCCAGGACGTTATATGTGAATGTCATTCCATCTCTCTCGTATGATTTTACCCAGAATAACATAATTAATCCTAAAAATCAATATAGCCTGACTTATATTGAACCCTGGATCGGTTACACTCGAACTCCAGGTATATTTCAGGTAGCTTATTATCAGGTTAGACCCATAAATGCAGCCGATTATGATTATTTTACCTCATCTTTATTAATAAAACATCAGTTTGACAAATACTGGCAAACTTACGGGCAATTGGCGTTCAACCGTGTTAAAATTCTGGAAGAAGACACATTGGAACAATCTTTCTTCCAACAAACCAGAGGACAGGATTTTATTTATTCTATCAGTCAGAATTTAGTGCGCGACAGTCGTGACAATTACCTCAATCCACAGCATGGCTCTGTTACTGATCTTACAGTAAAAATTGCTTACTCCCGTAGCAGGCAGGAAAAGACAGGAAAAATCTCTGTCAACCGTTTCATGAAATTTGTAGTTACTTGGAACCGCTATCAAGCATTTCCTTTTCAAAGAAAATGGGTCATGGCATCCAGGTTTAGAGCAGGAAATATTTTAGAATACGGTAAAAAAACATTAGTTCCAACCACCGAAAGATTCTACCTGGGCGGAGCATCGACTGTACGCGGCTATCCGGAGCAACTATTGGGTCCTGTTATTTATGATAAGGAAGGAAAGCCAATTCAAGCCCTTGGTGGAAAGTTGTTCTTTTTGAGCAACATCGAATTGCGGATCCCACTTTTTTGGTTAATCTGGGGAGAGGTATTTATTGATGCAGGAAATGTCTGGTTAGAAATCGATGATTTTAAATTTAATTCTATCAAAACCACCTCTGGCCTGGGTGTCGCACTTGTAACCCCTTTAGGTCCTATTCGATTTGATTATGGCTTGAAACACCAGCCTGAAAAGAATGAACCAGCAGGAGAATTCCATATCAGCATTTCTTTTGCATTTTAAATTGTTAAAAATTTTAAAAGGCAAAGTATCACAAATTAATTTTCTTAAATCTCACTTTCTATTTTTTTTCGATTCGTGAGCCTAAAAGAATCTAATGTTTTGTCAGAGATTTTCAACGAAAGGTTTCAACATATTTTTATATATATTATCCCATACATAATCGCGAATAACCTTTCGGTATATTCGATGTGTTTCCATTTGATTTAAATGGTTTAAAATTCTTTGAGCAATAGTATTGGGTGTATCTTTTAAAGAAAAATAGTTAACATCGTTTTCGGCGATAGACTTAAACGGGGGAATATCTGAGCAGAATATGGGCAATTTGATCATTCCAGCTTCCAAAAGTGGAATACCAAAACCTTCCTGTTTGCTTGGTAAAAATAGAAAATCTGCAATTTGATATAGATCCCGCATAGTCACACGATCGGCCGACAATTTTTCACCACTTTCGAAAGTATATTCTGCAACAATAATCAATTTATCCGCCACATTAAGAGATTTTGCGAGATCTCTTAATTTATAATAATATTGCAGAGTCTTCCTTTCGTGTGGGTCATAGGCTCCAGTGAGTAGCAGATAAGCATTTATTCCTTTGTCACAGATGGATTTGAGAACTCTAATGGATAATTCAATGTTTTTCCTGGGGTGTAACCGGGAAGGTTGGACAATGAGCAAGTCTGCGGAGAAGAGATTTTTTTCCTGAATTAAACGCACTGTTACTGGATCCAGACGAAAAAAGTGAATGGGATCGATACCATTGGGAATGACCGTCAATTGAGCATTATTGCCGTATAATTCTTTAAATTCATGCTCCCGGCTGGTTGAAATCGTTACATAGGAAATGTTGGGATTATATTTCTTTAGAATTTGCCAGGGCTCAGTTGATAAATATTTTGGATAATTTCGGTAGAAAAAAGGAGAATCGTGATTCCAGGCAATGACCTTCACCGAATTATGATCAGCCAGCTTGTGGATTGCCAGCGTTAAGGGAAGATTGTAGTGCATGGATAAAACATTATGGGCAATCAGCACATCGAATTCGAACAGGCTCTTCTTCAAATAGTTAAAAATCTGATCGGCTAATTGTTGAATTGATGTCCAATTTTTTATTACATCATTTTGTAAAAGTAGAGTTTGTTTATTTCGAGAAGAAAGTAATGGATTGATTTCAATTTCAAATTCTTGAGTAAAATGCGATCCTAAACCAGCTAAAACCTTAACTGGATGGAAGTAGCGATGTAAAAGCGAAGCCTGCTGACGGACAATTTCCTCAACTCCACCAACGACAGGCGGACAGGAATAATGCAAAATAGCAATATTTTTGATCCTCATTGTTCTCTTTCTAACCGAACGTCATTTTTGATAATAAAGTATAATGTTTATGCAATTTTCACTTTTAACTACGTTGGGTAATTTTTTGTTTGAAATACGTTCAAAAAATACAATCTAAAGGTTCAGGTATTAACTAAAAGTGCTAATAATATGCATTAACTTTTTTTCAAGAACTTCATAAGAAAAAAATTTTTTGGCAAGATCGTAATTCTTTTTTACCATTTTTTGTCGGTATTCATCGTCTGCAAACACTTTCCATATTTTCGCAATGGCTTTGGACGTAATAAAACCATCAAACTTAATTACATCAAAACCTTTTGGTTCAATGTCTGCAATATAAATAGAATAACGGTTGACGACAATTGGCTTTTGATAATAAATTGTTTCCAGAAAAGCATTCCCAAATCCTTCATATCCGCTTGGATATGTAACCAGGTCAGCGCATTTGTAAACATCAGCAATTGTATATTTTTTTTCATTTTTTTTCTTATGGTTACTTATTAAATCGGCTATAGGAATGAGTTTTACATTCAAAATGTCCGCATATTCTTTGATCCGATAATAATAATCATCACCCTCGTCACCTGAAGAATGAGATATGATCAGACATGGATTATCCAGGTTCAAACGACTAACGATTTCAATGGAACGTTCTATCCATTTTCTTGGTACAATTCGGGTTGGTTGAAGGATGAATTTATCTTGTGGTCCTAATCCAACTTTTTCCTTTAAATCACAGGAATATTCATCCATATCTTCAGGCTCTTCTTCGAAATTGTATACATTAGGGATAATGGTATTCGAAATTCCAAGTCTATGACTCAATTGTTTCGAAGCTAATGAATTAATGACCACATGACGAATCGAAGAGAGGTCTGGCGGGAAAGCCATATCCAGATAATCCTGGCAGGCGTTGATAGTAAACCGGTCTCTTTCCCAATAAAAATCATGGTGATGTGCAATAGTGGGGATTCCTGTTTCAGCAATGAATTCCGTAATTGCCAGACCCAGGGGAATGTTCATGGGTATGGTTAATGCGTTTTCCGGAATAATAAGGTCGATGTCGTACTTCTTAACAAACTCATAAAGGGATAATTTTAACTTTTTTTG